>NZ_LMGU01000002.1:300000-511985 GCF_001427525.1 Microbacterium sp. Root61
CGCCTCGGGGGCGTTTCGCGGCAGTCGACGCGTGTCGGAGCGGGGGAGTACGGTGCACTGCGTGGACACGATCGAATACCTGCTCGAGGGCGATCCCGCGATCCGTTGGCAGGTGATGCGGGATCTGACGGATGCCTCGTCCGACGAGGTTGCGAAGGCGCGCTCCCGGGTCGCGCACGAGGGATGGGGGGCCCGGCTGCTGGCGGAGCAGGCGGCAGACGGCTACTGGGACGGCGGGGTGTATCGCCCGGGGTGGGTCGATGAGGATCGGCCGTTCTACGACGCCTGGACCGCGACGCATCCCTCGCTGGAGTTGCTGCGGCACTACGGGGCCGACCCGGACGATCCGCTCGTGCAGGAGGCGATCGGTCGCGTGCACGCGAATGTCCGCTGGAACTACGCCGACGAGCCGTACTTCGACGGCGAGGTCGAACCGTGCATCAACGGCGGCGCGCTCGCCGTGGCCGCGTACTTCGGTCAGGACGGCAGTCCGATCGCCGCGACCCTGCTGCGCACCCAGCTCCCGGACGGCGGGTGGAACTGCTGGGACGAGGACGGAACGAGCGCGTCCTCGCTGCACTCCACCCTGTGCGCTCTGGAGGGCCTGTGGGAGTGGGAGAGGGCGTCGGGCACGAGCGTCGATGTGACGACCGCGCGGCTCCGCGGCGAGGAGTATCTCCTGCAGCGGCGGCTGCTGTGGCGCGTCTCGACCGGCGAGATCATCGACCCGCGCTTCGCGATGGCCTCCTTCCCGAGCCGGTGGTACTACGACGTGCTCCGCGCCCTGGACTACTTCCGTCTCGCGCGGCCGGAGGGCGACCCGCGGTGCGCGGATGCCGTCGCGCTGGTCCGCGGCAAGATGCTGCCGACCGGACTGTGGGTGCTCGAGAACAACCACGAGGGGCCGACGCTGTTCAGCATGGACGGGGAGGGCGAGGGCTACCCCAGCCGGTGGGTCACACTCAGGGCTCTTCGGGTCTTGCGCTGGTGGGACGCGACCACGGGGTGATGCGGTGAAACGACGGATGCCCCGACCCTGAGGTCGAGGCATCCGTTCGATGAGGCGGTGGATCAGGCGCGCGCGGCCTCGGAGACCTTGCGCGCGGCGGCGAGCGCCTGCTCGAGGTCGGCGATGAGGTCGGCGATGTTCTCGATGCCGACGGACAGTCGCACCAGTCCGGGGGTCACGCCCGCGGTGAGCTGGGCCTCGGGGCTCAGCTGTGCGTGGGTCGTGGATGCCGGGTGGATCACGAGGGAGCGCACGTCGCCGATGTTGGCGAGATGGCTGAACAGGTCGAGGCTGTTCACGAACTCGCGACCGGCTTCGACGCCGCCCTTCAGCTCGAACGAGAGCACCGCGCCGACGCCCTTCGGGGCGTAACGGTTCGCCGCGGCATACCAGGGCGACGTGGGCAGTCCCGAGTAGTTGACGGTGGCGACATCCTCGTGGTTCTCGAGCCACTCGGCGATCTCCTGGGCGTTCTGCACGTGACGCTCGACACGCAGCGACAGCGTCTCGATGCCCTGCAGGAGGAGCCAGGCGCTCAGCGGGGCGATCGCCGCACCGAGGTCGCGCAGCAGCTGGACGCGCGCCTTGATGATGTAGGCGAGGCCGTCACCGACCGCGGTCGTGTAGCTGGCGCCGTGGTACGACGGGTCGGGCACGGTGAGGCCGGGGAACTTCTCGACGTTCTGCGACCAGGCGAACTTGCCGCCGTCGACGATGACGCCGCCGATCGTGGTGCCGTGGCCGCCGAGGAACTTGGTGGCGGAGTGCACGATGATGTCGGCGCCGTGCTCGAACGGCTTGATGAGGTACGGCGTCGCGATCGTGTTGTCGACGATCAGCGGCACGCCGCTCTCGTGCGCGGCATCGGCGACGGCGCGGATGTCCAGCACGTTGATCTTCGGGTTGCCGATGGTCTCGGCGAAGAACAGCTTGGTGTTGGGGCGCACGGCGGCGCGCCACTCCTCGGGGTCGTCCTGGTTCTCGACGAAGGTCGTCTCGATGCCGAGCTTGGCCAGCGTGTACTTGAAGAGGTTGTACGTGCCGCCGTAGATGGAGGAGGAAGAGACGATGTGGTCGCCGGCTTCGGCGATGTTCAGGACCGCGAAAGTCGTCGCCGACTGGCCGCTGGAGAGCAGCAGGGCGCCGGTGCCGCCTTCGAGAGCGGCCACGCGCTGCTCGACGACATCCTGCGTCGGGTTCTGGATGCGCGTGTAGATGTTGCCGAACTCGGCCAGGGCGAAGAGGTTCGCGGCGTGGTCGGCGTTGTCGAAGACGTACGACGTGGTCTGGTAGATCGGCGTCGCGCGGGCCTTCGTGACCGGGTCGGGCGCAGCGCCCGAGTGGATCTGCTTGGTCTCGAAACGCCAGTTCTCGGGTGCGGACATGACTCACTCCTGCGGGTATCGGGGCCGCGCGGCGGGTTGTTGCGGCTTCTGCGAGAGTACGGATATCGGCGCCTTGTCAACAACGAAGGGGTCATGTTACGTAACCTGCGGCCGATCGGGAGGGGCTTGCGGGGTCGGCGTCTGGGTAGCCTGGAGCCATGAGCAGACGCGCGGTGGTCACGGGAGCGAGTTCGGGAATCGGCGAAGCCACGGTGCGGACGCTCCGCGCCGCGGGCTGGGACGTCGTCGGGGTCGCCCGTCGGGCCGAGCGATTGGAGCAGCTCGAGGCCGAGACCGGGGCATCCGTCTTCGCCGCCGACCTGACGCAGCAGGCGGATGTCGACGCGCTGGCCGCGTGGCTGGCCGAGACCGGCCCCGTGCACGCTGCGGTCATGGTCGCCGGTGGCGCGCGCGGCACCGACCGGGTGGAGGACGGGTCGGCCGACGACTGGCGCTGGATGTTCGAGATCAACGTGCTCGCGACCCAGCGGGTGATCGCGGCCTTGATGCCCCAGCTGCGGGATGCCGCCGCCGCCGATGGTCACGCCGACACGGTGTTCGTCACGTCGACGGCCGCGTACACGCCATATCCGGGCGGGTCGGGCTACAACGCGACCAAAGCCGGGGAGTCGATGATCGCGCACGTGCTGCGCCTCGAGCTCAACGGGGAGCCGATCCGCGTCATCGAGGTCGCGCCCGGCATGGTCTTCACGGAGGAGTTCACCCTCAACAGGCTCGGAGGCGACGCCGACGCCGCCGACCGCGTGTACGAGGGCGTCGAGGCGCCGCTCGTCGCGCAGGACGTCGCGGACGTCATCGGCTACGCCCTGAACGCCCCGGCGCACGTCAACCTCGACTACATCGCGATGCGGCCCGTGGCCCAGTCGGCCCAGCACCTCCTGGCGCGCGGTCCGCTCCGCGTCCGCAGCACCCAGGACTGACCCCCGGGCTCAGATCATCGGGTCGATGACCGGCGCGGCGGTCTCGGCGGCGGTATCCGTCTCCTGGTCCTCGGGCAGCGTGTCGCCGAACGCGACCTTCGGAACGAAGAACAGCAGCACCGCTGCCAGGAAGCCGCCGGCGGCGCAGATCGCCCACACGGTCAGGTAGCCGCCGAGGGATGCCGCGGTCTGGCTGGCAACTGTGCCCGCACCGGCGGCGAGGACTACACCGAAGACCGCGGACGAGAACGTTCCGCCGATCGTCTTGGTCGTATTGGTCAGGGCCGACGAGATGCCGGTCTGCCCGCGCGGAGCCGCCGCGGCGGCCGCCGCAGGCAGCGCCGCGACGAGGGCCCCGGAGCCGAGCCCGGCGATCATGAGGTTCATCAGCACCTGCCACAGCTCCAGGTGGAACGGGATGAACAGGGCGTACCCGACACCGACGAGGGCGGCGGCGCCGATCAGGATGACGCGGGGATTGCCGCGACGCGAGGTCACGGCGAACAGCACGGCGCCGATGATGAGCGAGACGAGGTAGATGCCGATCACGTTCGATCGATCCGTCGCATCCAGCCCGAGGCCGTACCCGAGCGAGCTGTCGGTGCCGGCATACGTCGACAGCGGACCCTGCGCGCCGAGCAGGCTGATGCCGACCAGGAACGCCGTCGCCTGCACGGGCCACATCTCCGGCCGCCGCAGCACGCGGATGTCGACCGCGGGATCGGGCTGGCGCAGCTCGAACCAGACGAACCACGCGAACACGATCAGCCCGAGCAGGATGAGCGGCACGACGATCGCGGCGCCGGGTCCGTCCGGGAGTCGCATGAAGGTCAGCGCACTGGTGATCAGCAGCAGACCCAGCGCGAGGATGACGAAACCGCCGGTGTCGAGCTTGCGACCGGGGAGCGGCTCGGACTCGGGCACACCGAACCAGATGACGAACACGATCGCGGTGACCACAACCGCGGGCACCATCAGCGCGGTGGTGATGTCGCCGCCGTTGGCCGCGAAGATGCGGCCGGCAGCGAGGGCGCCGATGATGGCACCGGCCTGCAGGCCGACCACGAGCAGACCGGCGGCCCGGCGGGTGGTCGAGACGCCGCGCGACTGCGTGCGCCCGCGTTCGAAGATGAGCGCGATCTCCAACGGCAGCCACACGACGTAGAAGCCCTGCAGCGCCCAGGCGAACAGGAACGACCAGAAGTCATCGGCGAACACCAGCCACCAGCTCGCACCGGCGGTCATGATCGCGGCGCCGAGCAGGATCTTCTTGTGCCCGTACATGTCGCCGAGCTTGGCGAGCACGGGCAGCACGAGCGCCGACAGCAGCAGCTGGGCCGCCTCGAACCAGTTCACGTCGGAGTCGTGGATGCCCAGATGCACCACGATGTCGCTGAGCAGCGGTACGTAGTACCCCTGGAGGATGCCGCTGGTGAGCTCGACGAGCACGAACCAGCCGATCAGACCGGCCGTGATACCGAGGGACGAGCCGCGAAGTCGATCGGCGGCGGCAGATGCGCGTGACACGAGGGTGAGAGTAACAGTTCGAAGCCTGAGGGCAGACGTGCCGGACGTAGGCTTGTGGAAACGACCGAAAGGATGCCGGTGACCGGTCAGCGCGAGCAGCTCACATGGGACGCATTCGGAGAGGCGACCCGTCAGATGGCGCGCGCCGTGCTCCGGGACGGATTCGAACCCGAGGTGGTCGTCGCGATCGCCCGCGGTGGTCTGCTGCCCGGGGGAGCTATGGCCTACGCGCTCGGCGCGAAGAACTGCGGCGCGCTGAACGTCGAGTTCTACACGGGCATCGGCGAGGTCCTGGATGCACCCCTGGTGCTGCCTCCGGCCCTGGACATCACCTACCTGTCGGGTCGACGGGTGCTTCTGGTGGACGACGTCGCCGACAGCGGCCGCACCCTGGCGCTCGCCGTCGAACTGCTGCGCACCGCCGGCGCCGACGTGCGCTCGGCCACCATCTTCACGAAGCCGGGATCCATCGCGATGCCGGACTACTCGTGGAAGGAGACCGGGCTGTGGATCGACTTCCCGTGGTCGTTCCAGGGCACCGTCCGCGAAGAGGACGCCGGCATCGCCGCCTCGGGTGCCGCCGGAGTCTGACCCAGTGGTTCTGACCCTCACGCAGCTGGTGGATGCCGGGCTGATGGATCCGGGATGGGCGGAGGCACTGGCCCCCGTTGCCCCGGACATCGCCGCCCTGAGCGACCGGCTCCGCGCCGAGACCGCGGCCGGGCGCGAGTACCTGCCGGCGCCCGACCGTGTTCTCCGCGCCTTTCAGCGCCCGCTCGACGACGTCAAGGTGCTCATCGTCGGACAGGACCCGTACCCGACGCCGGGGCATCCGATCGGGCTGGCGTTCGCGGTCGACCGGCACGTGCGGCCGCTCCCGCCCAGTCTCCGGAACATCTACAAGGAGCTCGACGCCGATCTCGGTATCCCTCCCGCCGCGCACGGCGATCTGGCCGCCTGGAGCGATCAGGGCGTGCTGCTGCTGAACCGCGTGCTCACCGTCGCTCCGGGCGATGCCGGTTCGCATCGCGGGTGGGGCTGGGAGAAGGTAACGCAGCACGCGATCCGCGTGCTCGCCGCGCGTGACCGGCCGCTCGTGGCGATCCTGTGGGGGAAGGATGCTTCGAACCTCCGCCCGTGGCTCGGAGAGACGCCCATCGTGGAGTCGCCGCATCCATCGCCGCTGTCTGCGCGTCGGGGGTTCTTCGGATCACGGCCGTTCTCGCGTGCCGACGACCTGCTCGTGGAGCAGGGCGCGACTCCCGTGGATTGGCGACTTCCGGCGTGAGCCGGGCTAGGATTTCCGCCATGCTCGAAGAGGAATACGAGAAGAAGCGCGTGCTGCCGCGGCACCTGCGCAAGCAGCCGCCCGCTGACGCGCCCTTCACGTTCTCGATCCGCCCCGTGGCCGAGCGCGACATCCCCGATATCCGGGAGATCTACAACTACTACGTCACCAACTCGGTCGTCACGTTCGACGAGAAGAAGTGGACGCTCGCCCAGTGGCGTGACAAGTTCGACCACCTGAAGAAGCTCGGACTGCCGTTCCTGGTCGCCGAGGCGCCCAGCGGCAGCATCCTGGGCTACGCCCTGGTGCAGCCGATGTCCAGCAAGTCCGCGTACCGGTTCTCTGTCGAGAACTCCATCTACCTCGGGCCCGGGGCTGCCGGCAAGGGGCTCGGCCGCGCACTGCTGGAGGCGCTGATCGTCGCGTGCGAGCAGGCCGGGATCCGCGAGATCGTCGCCGTGATCAGCGACAAGGGCGCCGAGGCATCCGTCGCCCTGCACGAGAAGCTCGGGTTCGCGGAAGTCGGACGGATGGGCCGGGTCGGCTTCAAGTTCGGCCGGTGGCTCGGAACGATCTACCTGCAGAAGTCGCTCAAGCCGGTCAAGACCGGACTCTTCCGCCGTCGCTCTCGCGACGCCGACGCCTGAGTCACCGCGGCGTCGTAGGCGGCGTCGTCGCGTCGCGCACGGCGTCGATGAGTTCCCGCCACGGACCCTGCACCTCGGGGTCGGCCAAAGCCGCCGCACGGGCATCCTCGCCGCAGCGGGCGTCCACTCGCCAGACGAACCGGTCCGCGCCGTAGGGCGGCAGCGGTCGGGTCGGGTCCGCCGCATCCCACGGGCACTCCTCGAGCAGTGCGATCCACTGCGGAGCCCCCGCGGTGTCGGCCTCGGCCGCCCAGGTGCGCCGCAGCCCGGCGAAGCCGCCGGAGCGGGTCACGGTGATGCGCACGACGACGCGATCCGTGCGTGCCGAGTCGCGGGGCTCCTCGCCGGGGCCCGTCTCATCAGCGTTCGGTGAACTCATCCTCCAGCACGCCGACACCGATCCACCCCGCGCGGACGGCGTCGACCACCTCCGACTGTTCACCGTACTCCCGCGCGGCCTCTGCCACGGTCGCCCGGGCGAACGCCGCGAAGTCGGTGGTGGGGGAGAGTCCGCTGGTCAGCGTGCGGTACCAGACCAGTCCGGCCCGCTCCCAGGCATGGCCCCCCAGGGCCGCTGCGGCCAGGTAGAAGGCCCGATTCGGGATGCCGGAGTTGATGTGCACCCCGCCGTTGTCGTCGAGGGTGTGCACGTAGCCGTCCATGTGCGCCGGCTGCGGGTCGCGGCCCAGCACGTCGTCGTCGTACGCGGTGCCGGGTGCCTTCATCGAGCGCAGCGCGGCACCCTGCACCTGGTCGGTGAAGATCCCCTCGCCGATCAGCCAGCTCGCCTCGGCCGCGGTCTGCCCGCGGGTGTACTGCTCGGCGAGGGCGCCGAACACGTCGGAGATCGACTCATTGAGCGCACCGGACTGGCCCTGGTAGCGGAGCCCGCCCTCGTCTTCGGTGACGCCGTGGGTCAGCTCGTGGGCGATGACGGTGAGGGATTCCGTGAACCCGCTGAACACGTCGCCGTCGCCGTCGCCGAACACCATGCGCTCGCCGTTCCAGAAGGCGTTGTCGTAGTCGCGGCCGTAATGGACGGTCGCCCGCAGCGGTGCACCCGCCCCATCGATGCTGCTGCGCCCGTAGGCGTCCCAGAAGAAGTCGAAGGTCGCTCCCAGCCCGTCGAAGGCCTGGTCGACGGCGGTGTCACCCGTCGGCGGATCGTCTTCGCCGCGCACCCGCACGCCGGGGAGCACCTCCCGGTTGCGGGCATCGGAGATGGTCCGATCCGGCGCGGGGGCGCTCTCCATCACGAGCGTGCCGGGCTCCTCGATCGACAGACGCACCCGCGACCGCGGCTCGTACCCGCGCGGTGCCGCGAGCGTCGCCTGGGCCGCCGCCGAGGCGCGCGCCAGTCGTGGCTCCTGCGCGGCGGCGATTCGTGCCAGCAGGTACGGCGGAACGATCGCGTGCCTCATGCCTGAAGGCTAGCCCCGCCCCGCGACATCCCTCCGCTGACTCTCAGGACGGGGCGGAGCCGGGGTCGATCGCGGGGATCGAGGCCAGGAGGTGCCGCGTGTAGGCGGCCTGCGGCTGCAGCAGCACCTTCTCGGTCGGGCCCTCCTCGACCACACGTCCGTCCTTCATCACGAGGACCTCGTTGCACAGGTTCTGCACGACGCCGATGTCGTGCGACACGAGCAGCAGGGTGAGGCCGTCGCGGGCGCGCAGTTCGCCGAGCAGTTCGAGGATCTGCGCGCGCACCGTCACATCCAGCGCCGACAGCGGCTCGTCGCCGACCAGCAGCCGCGGGCGGTGGGCGATCGCCCGGGCGATCGCGATGCGTTGACGCTGTCCGCCGGAGAACTCGTGTGCGAAGCGTCCGGCCATGTCGGCCTCGAGTCCGACGTCCTCCAGCACCTCCCGCACCCGTGCGCGCCGGTCGCCCGGGATGCCGAGGGCCCAGAGGGGCTCGGCGATGATGCGCCCGACGCTCATCCGGGGATCCAGCGACGCGTACGGGTCCTGGAACACGATCCCGGTCTGCCGCCGCAGCCAGTGCAGCTTCTTGGCGTGCGCCGTCGGGTCCAGCATCCGCCCGTCGAACTCGACGGTCCCCTCGGTCGGCGCATCCAACGCCAGCAGCAGCCGGACGAGCGTGGACTTGCCCGAGCCCGACTCGCCGATGATCCCGACGGCGGAGCCTTCGCGCACGTCGATGTCGGCGTCCTCGAGGGCGGTCGTGGTGCGCGCCCGCTGGAACAGCGACTCCTTCGGCAGACGGTACCGGCGGGTCAGGCCGCGTCCGCGCAGCAGCACGTCGTCGGTCATGGCAGCCCTCCCGGTCGCCACAGGGTGGCGGTGGCATCCCGCAGCAGACCCTGGGTGACGGGGGAGCGCGGCGCGGTCAGCAGCGTCGCGATGGGCGCCTCCTCCACGACGCGCCCGTCCTCCAGGACGACGCCGTGCGTCGCGATCTGGGACAGCACGGCGAGGTCGTGGGTGATGAAGATGAGCGACATGCCGGAGTCGTCCACGAGCGACTGCAGCAGCTCGAGGATCTCGGCCTGGATCGTGACGTCCAGCGCCGTGGTCGGCTCGTCGGCGATGAGCAGACGCGGCCGGCACGCCAGCGCCATGGCGATCGCCACGCGCTGTCGCTGTCCGCCGGAGAGCTGGTGCGGGTAGCGGCCGACGATGCGCTCGGGGTCGGGCAGGGCGACGCGTGCCGCCTCCGCGATCGCCCGGACCTTCGCCTCGGCGCGGGTCGCTCGCTCGTGGATGCGGATCGACTCGGCGATCTGCCGTCCCACGGTCCGGATCGGGTTCAGGGCCGTGCGCGGCTCCTGGAAGACGATGCCGATGTCGTCGCCGCGGAGTTCGGCGAGCTCCTTGTCGGACAGCCCGATCAGCTCGCGATCACGCCAGCGGATGCTGCCGTGCATCTCGGCGCCCTCCGGAAGCAGCCCGAGGATGGCCAGGGCGGTCAGGGACTTGCCCGAACCGGATTCACCGATCAGGCCGACGCGGGAGCCGTCCGGCACCGAGAACGACACCCCGTCCACGACGCGCCGTCCGCCCAGGTCGATGCACAGGTCGCGTACCTTGAGGCTCACGAGACCACCTCCGGGATGTGGATGCGCGCCTCGGCGGTCCGGCGCGACAGCGTCGGGTCGGTGGCGTCCCGCAGACCGTCGCCGAGCAGGTTCAGTCCGAGCACGGTCAAGGTGATCGCGATGCCCGGCCAGACCACCGACAGCGGATGCACCGCGATGTAGCGCTGCAGATCGGCCAGCAGCAGGCCCCAGGAGGGCTCGGTCACCGGGGCGCCGAAGCCGAGGTAGGAGAGCCCCGCCTCGGCGAGCACCGCCACCGCCATGCCCCAGGACAGCTGCACGATGAACACCGGGGCGACGTTGGGCATCAGGTGGCGCCACAGGTTCTGGCCGGAGGTCAGGCCTGATGCCCGCCCCGCCAGCACGAAATCGCTGTGCAGCACGCGGCGCAGCTCGGGGCGCGTCACGCGCGCGATGTTGACGCCGAATCCGATGCCGACCGACCAGATCACGACCCAGAGCGAGCCGCCCCACAGCGCCGAGATCATCATCGCGATGATCAGCACCGGGAACGCGATCAGGATGTCGACGAGCACCGCGACCGATTCGCGCACCCACCGCGCGGTCAGCGCACCGAGTGCCGCCAGCGCGATGCCGATGATCGTCGCGATGATCCCGGCGCCGACCGCGACGATCACGGTGGTGCGGGAACCGGCCATGATCAGGCTCAGGATGTCGCGTCCCGACCCGTCGGTGCCCAGCAGGTGCGGCCAGCCCGGCGGCGCCCACCGGTCGGTGAGGTTCGTCTGCTGCGGGTCGAAGGGCGTCCAGAAGAGCGAGACCACTGCGGTCGCGAGGATCACGACGACCACGATCAGCCCGAAGCGCCCGGTGGACAGCGCCCACAGCCGGCGCAGCCAGGTCCAGCGGGACGGCGCGGGGTGCTCGAGCGCGCTCACGATGCCTCCCGCTGTCGGGGGTCGATCACGCGGTGCAGCAGGTCGACGAGGAACCCGACGACCAGCACGAATCCGGTCAGGACGAGCAGCTCGCCCTGCACCTTCGGCAGATCGCGGTTGCCGACGTCGGTCACCAGCATCCGTCCGATCCCGGGGAGGTTGAACAGCTGCTCGATGATGACCGCGCCGACGATGATGCCGGCCACCTGGAGTCCCAGCACCGTGATGACGGACAGTCCGACGTTGGGGAGGCCGTGGCGGATGAGCGCCGTGTTGCGGGTCAGGCCCTTCGCGGCCGCGGTGCGGACGTAGTCCTGGCCCACGGCCTGCAGCGTCGCGCTGCGCACGAAGCGCATGAGCATCGCGCCCTCGACGATGCCGATCGTGATCGCGGGCAGCAGCAGCGACCGGATCGCGGCGGCCGGGTCGTCCCATCCGGCGCGCGGGAAGCCCTGGGCGGGCAGCCAGCCGAGCCAGACCGCGAAGACCACGACGAGCATCATGCCGGCCCACACCACCGGCACGGCGGCCAGGGTCTGGGCGCCGACACTCAGCGCCGTCCCATCGGCGCGACCGCGGCGCATCGCCGCGAGCACACCGAACGGCACGCTGAACAACAGGGCGATGGTCATCGCCATGACCCCCAGCGGCACCGTCACCTGCGCCTTCTGCGCGAGCTCGGCCACCACCGACATACCGGTGATCAGCGAGGTGCCCAGGTCGCCGCGGAAGATGCCGCCCAGCCAGTCCAGGTACTGCACCAGCAGTGGCTGATCCAGTCCGAGACTCTCCCTGATCGCCGCAACCTGCGAGGGGGTCCCCGAGGTTCCGGCGATCAGTTGGGCGACGTCACCGGGCAGCACCCGCAACGACACGAGGATCAGCACGCTGGCGACAAGCAGCCCCACCACAAGCAGGGCCAATCTCGTCAGCGCGTATCGAATCACTCCGTCGACACCGTCGCACCGGCGAGCGGGAGCCGCACGTTGAGGGAGTTCTCCGGGAACCCGCTCACGTTCGTGCCGACCGCGGCGATCGGGGTGGCCAGGAACAGCCAGTCGGCCGCGTGGTCCTCCGACACGATACGGGCGGCCTCGGCCAGCAGCTTCTGCGTCTCGGCCTCATCGGTGGACGCCAGCGCCTCGGCATACAGCGACTGCACCTTCGGGTTGTCGTAGTTGAAGTAGTAGTCCGGGTTCGCCCAGTTGGAGAAGTCGCGCGCCTCGACGTGCCGCACGAAGCTCAGGTCGTAGTCCTTGTTCGTGTAGACGTCCTGCAGCCAGCTGGTGAACTCGACCGAATCGACCTTCAGCGTCACGCCGATCTCGTTGAAGTCCGAGACCAGGATCGTCGGGATGGTGGTGCCGTACACCGACGGGATGGTGAGGGTCAGAGTGAGGTTCTTCACGCCGGCCTCGGCGAGCAGCTCCTTGGCCTTCGCCGGGTCGTACGTGACGACATCCGAGAGGTCCTCGTAGCCGGGGTCGAGCGGCGGGATCGGTCCGAACAAGGTGTCACCGGAGCCGAGCGTCTCGATGAGCGCGTCGTGGTCGATGGCCAGGCGCAGCGCCTCGCGGACGCGGACGTCGTCCAGCGGCGCCTTCTTGTTGTTGAACGCGAGGGTGCCCTTGTCGGTCGTCTCACCGCTGACCAGCGTGTAGCCGACGTCGCCTTCGAGCTGCGGGGCGAGTTCGGGGTCGACCTCGGTGACGACGTCGACGCTGCCCTCGAGGGCGGCGTTGACGGCGGCGGTGCTGTCGGCGAAGTACGTCAGGACGACCTCGGCCACGCCGGCCGGGTCTCCCCAGTAGGCGTCGTTGCGCTCGAGGGTCAGGCTGTCGCCCTGCAGCCACGTGCCGACGGTGAAGGGGCCGGTGCCGTTGGCCGCGGTCTTCAGGTCGGTGGTGTCGCCGGTCTTGACGACGAGCCCGGCGCGGCCGGTGAGGTTGAACAGGAAGTTCGAGTTCGGCTCGGTCAGGGTGATGACCACCGTGGTCGCATCCGGTGCCTCGATGGTGGCGACGCCCTGCAGGTCGGCGTGACCCTGGATCGTCTCGTCGTCCTTGGCCGCGGTCAGCGATGACACGACGTCCGCCGAGGTCATCGGGGTGCCGTCGTGGAAGGTCACGTCGTCGCGGATCGTGAAGGTGTACGTCAGACCGTCGGACGACACCTCCCAGTCCGAGGCGAGTCGCGGCACGATCTCGTTGCCGGCGTCGGCGTCGCGCGTGACGAGGCCTTCGTAGACGTTGTCGATGAGGGCCTGCTCGAGGGCGGCGCCGCTCTGGTGGCGGATGTCGAGGTTGGACGGCTCCAGCAGGAGCCCGACCGTCAGCGTCGCGGCGGCATCGGGAGTCCCCGAGCTGCTCGGGCTGGGTTCGGTGCCTCCACCGGTGCAGGCGGTGAGCAGGAGCGCGGTCGTGGCAAGCAGTGCCGTGGCAGCGAGGGTGATGCGGCGGTGCATGTGGGTCCTTTCGCAGGGCCGCGGCATCCGTCCGTTGCTGTGGGGGGATGCCGGGGGGAGTCGACGACTCGGTGCGGTGACCAGCCTAGAGTCCGTTTCGCGATGGCGTGGCCGCTGCTACTTCGAACGAAACAGAAGCGTTAACCCTTCCCGGTCTGCGCGCGCAGCCGGCGGCCGAGATCGACCGGCAGCTCTTCCTGCACATTGTGCCCGGAGGGCACGATCTCGACGGATGCCTGGGGCACCCGTCGAGCGAACTCCGCGGCATCCGCCTCGGTGACATAGCCGTGGTCGCCGCGGATCAGGGTGATCGGGCCCGTGACCTCGGCGAGGTCCTCCCAGCCGGATTCGCCGAGGACCGCGCCGACCGCGTCCTGCTGTGCCGCGGCGGCCCGTGCCATCTCGGGGGAGGCGGCCATCGCGGCGGCGAGGTGGGCGAAGTGGTGCTTCCATTCGACGCGTCCATCGGGACGGATGCGGGAGTTGAGGAAGACGCCGCGCTCGGCGGCCGTTCGGGTTCCGCCGAGTCCGAACGCCAGGGCGCGCTCGACCAGCTCATCGCGCGAGGCCCAGTCGGTGGGGCCGGCGAAGAACTCCCGGATCTGGCTCGCGTCGGCGTTCGGGTCGATGCCGGGCGTGATGTCGATCACGACGAGCTCGCGCACCAGGTCCGGCCGCGAGGCGGCGACGGCCGCGGCGGTCAACCCGCCGAGGGACTGGCCGACCAGCAGTTGCGGGGCATCCGTCCAGGTCTCCAGCGCCACGACCACATCGGCCGCAAGGACCCGCGCGACGTACGCCATGTCGTCGCGCCACGAGGAGTCGCCGTGGCCGGCGAGGTCGATCGCCAGGGCCGGCAGCCCGAGCGCCAGGATCGTGGTGTCCCACGTATGGGCGTTCAGGCCGGCGCCGTGCAGGAACGTGACCTCGGGTGGTCCGTCGCCGTAGCGGAGGGCACTCAGGGTGCGTCCGTCCGGCAGAGTCAGATCGACCCGCTCGGACCGGGGGAGCGGCCCGTCCAGGCCCGCGTCGGCCGCCTGGGCGGGCAGGAAGGAGAACTCGTCGAACTCGATATCGGTCACGCGGCATCCTCGGGGTGACGGAACAGGACAAGCCCATTCTGGCCTCTCCGACGCGGCCTTGGCTCCCATCGGTCTGGATAGGCTGGCTCCATGACCGAAGAACGCCGCGTGCACCTCTCGCGCTCCGCCCCCGAGGCCTACAAGGCCCTCGACGCCTTCTCGCAGGCGGTCGGCGGGATCGCGACCGCCAACGGCATCGAAGACCGGCTCAAGGAACTCGTCCAGATCCACGCGTCGCAGCTCAACGGCTGTGCGTTCTGCGTGCGCATCCACGTCGATCGGGCCGTCGCGGTGGGCATGACCGCCGACGAGATCGCCCAGCTGGCCACGTGGCGCGAGTCGGGCGTCTTCACCGAGCGGGAGCGCGCCGCCCTCGAACTGACCGAGGCGTTCACCTTCATCCACGACGACGGCATCCCCGCCCACGTGTACGACCACGTCGGCGGCATCCTCAGCGAGCAGGAGTACGTCGGCCTCAGCTGGATCCTGGTGTCGATCAACGCCTTCAACCGCGTTGCGATCGCCGGACGCTACCCGGTGCCGCCGCGGACGGCGGCGTCCGCATGAC
This sequence comes from Microbacterium sp. Root61, assembly GCF_001427525.1. NCBI lineage: Bacteria > Bacillati > Actinomycetota > Actinomycetes > Micrococcales > Microbacteriaceae > Microbacterium > Microbacterium sp. Root61. The sequence continues at coordinate 314,870 of NZ_LMGU01000002.1, forward strand.
GGCGGCATCCCTGGTTCCCGGGGCGCTGAACTTCCGCGATGTCGGCGGGCTCCCCGCCGCGGACCGCGTCACCCGCTCGGGTGTGCTGTTCCGCTCGGGCAACCTCGCCCAGATCGAGGAGGACGGCACGGCCGCCCTGCGCGGGATCGGGCTGCGGCGCATCATCGACCTCCGCGACGACGACGAGGTGCGCATCTCTCCGAGTCGCGTGGAGGGGCTCGACCTGCAGACGCAGCGGGTGCCGCTGTTCCTGGGCTCGATCGCCTCCTTCTTCGAGCGGGATGCCTCGCTCGACGAGTTCTACCAGGCGCTCGTGGACGACTCGGCCCCGCAGATCCTCGAGGTGGTGCGCGGCATCCTCGCCGATCAGCCCGTGCTCGTGCACTGCACGGTCGGCAAGGACCGCACCGGCGTCACCGTCGCCCTCACGCTCGCCGCCGCGGGCGTGGATGAGGACGCCGTGGTGGCCGACTACGCGCGCACCGAGACGATGCTGCCCGAGGAGCGCAACCGCGCCATCATCGAGCGGCTGCGGGTGCGGCATCCCGATGCCGTGCACCTCGTGGATCTGACGACACGGTCACCCGCACCGGTGATGCGGGGGATGCTCGACGGTCTCACCGCCCAGTACGGCGCGCCGGTCGAGTACCTGCGGTCGCTCGGGCTCACCGACGACGAGCTGACCGAGCTGCGCAGCATCCTGATTTCCTGAGGGTTTGGAACAAAGGTTAGGCAACCCTTTGTTCGTGGGTATACTGGGTGAGCCATGACCCACACCACCGAGCACAACGCGAGCGCGTGCCGCACGTCGCGTCACTCGCGCGTGCAGCACCTGATCACGGCCGACGAGACCTCGCTCACCGAGCTCGAAGCGCTGCTGACGACGCTGCCGCTGTGCTCGACCGGTCGCATCTTCGTCGAGACGCCGGATGCTTCGTGGCAGGCGCCGCTGGACATTCCGGCCCGCATGATCGTGACGTGGCTCGACCGCTCCAGCCGCTCGGGCGCCCCCGGCACCGGACGCGGCTGCGCGCCCGGCGAAGCGCTGTCCCGTGCGGTCAACGCCTGGGCCGACGAGATGCTCTGCGACGCCCCGGAGCACACTGCCGGCGACGGCACCCGCATCTTCCTGCTCGGCGGCTACCTCGGTACGGCCGACATCGTCGATCACCTCACCGTGAGCCGCGGGGTGGACGCGCACGCGATCCACACGCCGGCGCGCTTCGGTCTGGCCACCGCGGTCTGAGGCGCGACCCGCCGCGTGAGCGACGGCACCGACGCGGCGCGCGCCGCTAACGTCGGGCCCATGAGCGCGACCGCCCCCGCACCCGTCTCCGCACGCGACCTGCGCCTGCCGACGTGGGTGATCGTGTGGCTGACCGCCTCGGCGATCATCCAGACCTATGACGCCTGCTACGTGCTGCTCGGCCCGCTCTCGCACTCCGGCGGGCCGCTGGCCGGCATGTGGCCCGGGCACGTCTTCTACTCGAGCTTCGACCACCGCTATGCGGGCTTCGACGCGTTCGGCAGCGCGCAGAGCTGGGCGAACCTGCTCGAGGTGATCGTGATCGTGATCGCCCTGACCCGGGCGAAGCGATGGGCGGGCGTCGTGCTCGCCCTCATCGTGACGACGGCGACCTTCTGGAAGACCGTCATCTACTTCCTCGTGGAAGCCTCCAGCGGACTGGAGATGACCCGCCAGTCCCTCGAGCGCGGAGATCTCCTCGGGTTCCTCGTGGTCGCGATCCTGCCGAACCTCTTCTGGATCGGCTTCCCGCTGGCCGTGGTGATCACGCTCGGACGGCAGGTCTATCGCGTGGGCAGCGCGACGGTCTCCGCCTGATCAGGCTCCGCGCGGCACGTAGTTGCCGTCCTCGAGTCCGGCCTCGATCTCGAAGCGGTTGCGCAGCGGGTTGCGGCCGGCGAGCCCGTACAGCAGCGGCATGAGGAGGCCGTAACGCTGCCATTGGCGCGCGTGCACGGCTTCGTGGCGCAGCAGCGCCTCGGTCACGGGGAGGTCCCCGGTCAGGAAGCAGTCGCCCACGCACGATCCGCCGCGTGGGAACGTCCATTTCGGCATGCCGCGGAAGATCCACAGCCCGGCACGCCGTTCGACCCGGCCGGTGCTCCACAGCGAGCCCCAGATCCATCCGACGGTCCGGCCGTACCAGAAGCCGAGGCGGCTGATGGGGGAGTCCAGTAGGAACCCGGGGATGAACCGGTCGAAGCGCTCGCCGCGGGCGACGGCGCTCGCCGCCTCGGCACGCCACTGCGCCGGAGGCCGGGGGATCGGACTCACGCGAGTGCCCCGACGATGCGCAGGATCGCCCCCAGGTCGTCCACGGCGGCATCCGGCGACGACGGGGAGAAGCCGGTGATGGCAGCGCCCACGAGCGGCGCGGCCTCGCGGAGGGCTGTGATGGTCGCGGTGAGGGCCGAGACGTCCAGCCCGAACGGCTCCGGGCGGCTCAGTCCGTTCAGCGCCGACGGATCGAGCACGTCGAGGTCGACGTGGATGAAGACGCCGGTCGCCGCGCGGTCGGCGACGGCGTCGGCGATCGCCTCGGGTGTGGCGTCGTCGACGGACAGCATCAGGATGCCGAGCCGCTCCACCGCGGTGATCTCCTCCGGGTCGATCGCCCGCACGCCGGCCAGGACGAGCTGGGCGGGCGCGAGAGGCGCCTCGGCGGGCTGCGGAGCCGCGGCATCCACCACGGCGCGCGCGGCCATGGTGTCGAAGGCGCCGGACGGGGAGGTGATGGTGTCGTGCATGCCGGCGTGCGCGCTGAGCCACACGACGACGACTCCGGGGTCGATCCGGCCGCGGGTCGCACCCGCGGCGAAGAGTGCGCTCGTGGTGGCCACGCCGGCGTCTCCGCCGACGGTGACGACCGGCGCTGCCGAGAGGGCGAGCGCCTCGAGCTGGGTCCGCGCGGTGTGGTGCAGCGAGCTGAGCCGGCGTACTCCGGAATCGAGCGACTCGCCGGCCTCGAGCGGGACCTCGACGATCGTGGTCCGCGCGCGCGGGAGATCGCCGGCGATCGCGGCCGCACCGTCCACGAGCTGCATCGCGCGGGAGGACGAAGAGCCCTGCCACTGGGGGACGACGATGAAACTCGTCACGGGCGTGGCCCTGTTGCGCTCATGAACGGACTCTACCGAACCCTGAGCCTCGGCGGGCCCGTAAGACAGCGCCGGGCGCCGCCCCCGAAGGAGCGACGCCCGGCGATTCTGCAGGTTCGGTCAGCTGCCTTCGATGGCGGTCTGCACCGGGGCGTTGCCGCCCTTGAGCAGGGCCAGGCGTGCCTCGACCTCGGTCAGCTCACCGAGGTCGTCGAGGCTGTTGAACTGTGCGTCCAGGCTGGATGCCGCGAGCTCCTGCTTGCCGGCGGCCAGCGCCTCCTGGCGGCGGATCTTGTCTTCGAAGCGACCGAGCTCGCTGGTCGGGTCCATGACGTCGATCGACTTGACCGCGTCGACGACCTTGTTCTGGGCCTCGGCGGTCTTGGCACGGGCCAGCAGCTCGGCGCGCTTGCCCTTGAGCTGCTCGAGCTTCTGCTTCATGCCGTTCAGCCCGTCCTTGAGCTGATCGACGACCTGCGTCTGCGCCGCGATCTGCGGGGCGGTGGCCTTGGCCTGACCCTCTTCGCTGATCTGACGCTGGAGCGCGATCTTGGCGAGGTTGTCGAACTTGTCGGCGTCGGTCGTGTTGCCGGCCGTGCGCAGCTCGTCGGCCTTGCGGCTGGCGGCGAGGGCCTTGTTGCCCCACTCGTTGGCGGCCTGGACGTCCTCTGCGTGGTCGCGCTCGAGGAGGCGCAGGTTGCCGATGGTCTCGGCGATCGCCGACTCGGCGTCGGCGATGTTGTTGGAGAAGTCGCGCACGAGCTGGTCGAGCATCTTCTCCGGGTCCTCGGCGGAGTCGAGCATCGCGTTGATGTTCGCCTTCATGAGGGTGGAGATACGGCCGAAGATGGACTGCTTTGCCATCGGGGTTTCCTTCCTATCGATGGGTAGTGACGGGGTGGAGATGAAGAGCGGATGCCGCGGGTGCGGCGGCTGCGCGGATAGTGGTCAGAATCGACCACCCCCTCGCCTGCCGCGGGTGCCCCCGCCGCCGAAACTGCCGGGGCGCATCCCGCCGCCGGACGGCCGTGAGCCGCCGCCGCCGAAGCCGCCACCGCCGCCGGAGGAGCGACCGCCGCCCCCGCCGCCCAGCATCGAGTTGATGACGATGCCGCCGAGCACGGCGCCGAGCATGTTGCCGGAGCCGCCGGAGTTGCCCCCGCCGCCGCCGAGCATGCCGCCCATGCCGCCGCTCTGGAACGAGCCGACGTCGGTCTGCGCGTACTGGATCGCCTGGCCGGCCAGCTGCGCGGCGCGCTGCGCCTGCTGGAGCGCCTGCTCAGGGGAGGAGGCCTGCAGCTGCTGGGCCTGCACGAGCGATGCGCCCGCCTCGGCCAGGCGGGTGCGCGCCTCGGCACCGACCGCACCGCGACGAGCGGTGATGTAGTCCTCGGCGGCGGAGACCTGCGCCTGTGCCTGTGCCATGGTCTGGCCGAGCTGCTGACGGACCCTCTGGGCCTGAGCCTCGGCATCCCGCACGCCCTTCACGACCGCGTCGATCTGGGTGTTGACGGCCTGGAGTCCCTCGAGCACGGCGAGTGGTCGCGTGCGGCTGCCGGCGAGTTCGGTGCGGGCGGAGTCGACCTGCTGCCGGGTCGCGGCGATCGCGGCGGCAACGCGGCCGTCCGGATCGGGCAGAGCGGATGCCGTCGCGATGTCGGCCTCCAGCTCGGCGATGAGTGCGGCCGCGTTGCTCTCGCCGGCCGTGAGGTCGTCGCCGAGCTTGTCGATCGCCTGCTCGAGCAGACCGGCCTGAGCGATCGCCTCCTCGGCGGCGCGGATGCTGACCGCGGCCTCGCCGCCCTTGCCCGCGCCGATCGCGGTCTGCGCGGCGGCGAGCTGCTCGTCGGCGAAGGCGATGCGCTGCCGGGCCTGCTCCGGGTTGTCGGCGACGGTGCTGAGCGCCTCGGGGGCGTAGCGGGTGGCGAGCTCGGCGAGGTGCGCGTCGGCGGTGCCGATCTCGGCGGCCGCCACGGTGCGTTCTCCCTGCACGCGGACCAGAGCTTCCGGCGCGTGCTGCTCGAGCTGACGCAGTTCGTCGAACGCCTGGGCCTTCTCGTCGAGTCCGGTGTTGGCCTCGTCGCACAACTGGAGGATCTGCGTGTTCCAGGCGCGCGTCTCCTCGTCGGTGTCGGCAGTGGAGTCATCCAGTTGCTGCTTGAGCGTGAAGGCGTGGTTGAGGTTGGTCTTGGCGGTCGCTAAGGCCTGCTCGAACTCGACGGTCGCGGCATCCCCGAACTGGGCCTTGGCGAACCCGAGCTCCTGCTCGCTGGTCTTGACGGCGTCGTCCGTGGCGATGAGGGCGGAGGAAGCCTGACGCGCGAGCTCCTTCAGATCGACCGGCGCGGCGCCGGTGGCGCCGGTGGCGCCCGACTTCTTGCGGCGGCTGCGCACGATCAGCCAGATCACGACGCCGATGACGACGATGACGAGCACGACGATCACGATCGTGCCGATGCCGCCGCCTGCTCCGCCGCCGTTGAGCGCCGTTTCGAACCCGTCGGCGGCCGCGATCGCGGCGCCGGCCCAGTCGCCCTTGCTGAGCAGTGGCTTGATGTCGGCCTCCACTGCGGCGAGCTGCTGATCGCTCATCGGCCCGGTGGTGTCGGCCGAGATGTAGTACTCGCGGGATTCGGTCGCGATCGCCAGCACATACTGCGCGACGCCGAGCCCGTTCGCCTGCGCGACCGTGTCGGCCCACGCCTGGCTGCTGGTCGGGTTCGTGAACTCGTCGACGTAGACGACGTAGAGGTCTGCGCCGGTCGAGGCGTAGAGCTGCTCCATCCGCGTGTTGACGGACGCTTCCTGCGACGCGTCGAGCACGCCGATATCGTCGAGCACGTAGCCGGCCCCGAGTCGGACGGGATCCGTGGCCGATGCCGCGATCGGTGCTCCTGCGAAGAACATCGCGAGTGCCGCAGTGAGCGCCAATGCCCATCGAACGCGCATCGTTTCCCCCTCCATGGGGCATGGACCGCACCCCGAGATTCGAGTCTATTCATGCGCTTGCGCGTGCGGCTACCTCGCGCCATGGGCGCACCGGCCTGCGCGGTGCGTCGGCGGGTCAGTCGGGCGTGAACGGATGCGGCGGTTATGCTCATCGATTCGGGAGGACGCATGGACGACAGATACGGCGCGGATGTACTGGCCAGCGGATGGCGCGACCAGGGTCGCAAGGTGCTCGGCCGTGTCGAGGCATCCCGCGCTCTGGTCGTGGAGGTCGCGGCGGACGGCTTCTGCGGGGCGGTGATGCGGCTGGAGTCCGGGCTGGTCGAGCTGGAGGACCGTCACGGCCGCCGTCGGCAGTTCCCGCTGGGGCCGGGCTTCCTGGTGGACGGCGAAGAGGTCGTGCTGATCCCGCCGACCCGCGCGGCGCCGAGCGCCCCCGCCCGCACCGCGTCCGGCTCGTTCGCGGCCCCCGAATCCCGTGCCCGCGTCGCACGGGCGAGCCGCATCTGGGTCGAGGGCCGCCATGACGCGGAGCTCGTCGAGAAGGTGTGGGGCGCCGACCTGCGCGCGGAAGGCGTCGTGGTCGAGTACCTGCAGGGCGTCGACCTGCTGGACTCCGCCCTCGCGGAGGACCCGCCGTCGGCCGAGCGCCGCTACGGCGTGCTGGTGGACCACCTCGTGCCCGGCTCGAAGGAATCGCGGGTCGCGGATGCCGTGATGCGCGGTCCGCACGGAAAGTTCCTGCGCATCGTCGGACACCCGTACATCGACGTCTGGCAGTGCGTGCGGCCGAGCGCCGTCGGCATCGGGCGCTGGCCGGAGGTGCCGCGCGGCATCGAGTTCAAGGTCGGCGTGTGCCGGGCGCTGGGCTGGCCCGCCGAGGATCAGACCGACATCGCGCACGCCTGGCAGCGCATCCTGGCGTCGGTGCGCACGTACCGTGACCTCGAACCGGCGCTGCTCGGGCGGGTCGAAGAGCTCATCGACTTCGTCACCGGCTGAGTCTCGCCGTCCGGCCGACTCGCTAGCCTGGAACCGTGACCGACGACACCGCAGAGCATGGCGCCTCCCCAGAACGCGGCGCCTTCCGAGAGCGCCCGGTGTCGTTCGTGCGCCGCAGCGGCCGCATGTCCGACGCTCAGGATCGGGCGTGGCTCGAGCTCGCGCCTCGATTCGTCATCGACGTCGAGCGGGATGCCGCCTCCACCAGCGTGCTGCCGGGTTCGGCCATCGACCCCGCCGCGGTCTGGGGTCGCACGGCGCCGCTGATCGTCGAGGTCGGCTCCGGGCAGGGGCACGCGATCATCCACGCGGCCTCACACCGACCCGGCACGGACTTCCTCGCGGTCGAGGTGTTCCGCGCGGGCCTGGCCCGCACGATGCTCGACGCGGAGCGCGCCGACATCGAGAACCTCCGCCTGGCCGAGGCGAACGCCCCCGAGGTGCTCGCGCACCTCGTGCCCGAGGCGTCCGTCGACGAGGTCTGGGTCTTCTTCCCCGACCCGTGGCACAAGACCAAGCACACCAAGCGCCGGCTCGTCACACCCGAGTTCGTCCCCGTCGCCGCCCACGCGCTGCGCTCGGGCGGCGCCCTCCGCCTCGCGACGGACTGGGAGGAGTACGCCCGCCAGATGCGGGAGGTGCTGGACGCCTCCGACGAGTTCGCGCGCGACTTCGACGGCGACTGGGCCGAGCGCTTCGACGGACGCATACTGACCGCCTTCGAGCGCAAGGGAGCGCGCGCCGGGCGGGATATCCGCGATCTGACCTACCGCCGGGTCGACCGGCCGGGCGAGTGAGCGGAACCGACCCCGCGGTGGCCGGCGGCGCGGAGACCGCGCCGCGCCACGACACCTGGCGCGTGCTGCGACCTCTCCGCCATCGCGACTTCCGCATCCTGTTCACGGCCGTCATCCTGTCGGTGCTGGCCGCCGGCATGTGGGCCGTCGTCATGGTCTACGCCGTCATCGCCGCGGGCGGCGGGCCGGTGCAGCTGTCCATGGTGGCCGCGGCCAACGCCGCCGGTCTGCTCCTGTGCGCGATCCCGGGCGGGATCGTGGCCGACCGCGTCTCGCGCCGGCTCGTGCTGCGCGTCGTGGAGTTCGCCAATCTGGTCGCGATCTCGTCCGTCGTGATCGCGGGGTTCAGCGGTCCCGTGCCGATCTGGCACCTCGTCATCGTGGCGGCGATCCTCGGCGCCGGGGCGGGGTTCTTCTTCCCTGCGTACAGCGCGATCCTGCCCCGGATCCTGCCGCCATCGCACCTGCTCGCCGCGAACGGGCTCGAGGGCGCGATCCGGCCCGCGCTGCAGCAGGCCGCCGGTCCCGCAGCCGCGGGCCTGTTGCTGGCCGCGCTCATCCCCACGCACGCCGCCGGGGCGATCGTCGCGGCGCACCTGTGCGCGTTCGTGCTGCTGCTGTTCCTGCACCCGGAGCCCGCGGCATCCGCTCCTCAGGAGGGCGATAAGGCGCGCACGAGCGTCTTCCACGACCTCAAGGAGGCGGTGGGCTTCACCGTCCGCACGCCGTGGCTGCTGTGGACCCTGCTGTTCGCCACGGGGTGGGTGCTGGTCTCGGTCGGCCCCGAGGAGGTGCTGCTGCCGTTCATCACCCGTGAGCGGATCGGCGAGGGCGCGCAATGGTTCGGCTTCCTGCTGGCGGCGCTCGGCGTCGGGGGAGTGGCCGGCTCGATCTTCGTGTCGTCGCGTCCGCTGCCGCGCCGCTACCTGACCACGATGAACGTGGTGTGGGGCATCAGCACGCTGCCGTTCATCGTGATCGGACTGACCGACCAGTACTGGCTGATGCTGCTGTCGTGCTTCCTCGCCGGGTTCGGCTTCAGCTACGGCAACGTGATCTGGGGCACGCTCCTGCAGCGCCGTGTGCCGACGCACATGCTGGGCAGGGTCTCGAGCCTCGACTTCTTCGTCTCGCTGGCGCTCATGCCGTTGTCGATGGCGCTCGCCGGCCCGCTGGCCGAGGTCGTGCCCATCCCCGTGATCTTCATCGCCGCGGGCCTCCTGCCGCCGGTGTTCGGACTCATCGCGATCCTGGCGGCGCGCATGCCGGCGGATGAGATCGCCCACCCGTTGGGGGACTGACATGCCTGCCGCCGCCATCCTCATCGACCGACCCGCGTGGTCGTGGCGACTGCTGCCCGCCCTGTCGGCCTGCCTCGCGGCGCCCGCGTTCTTCGTGGTGCGCATCCCGTGGCTCGGTTGGCTGCTGCTCGCGATCGCCCTGCTGTCGGCGTGGCTTCTCGAGCGGGCGGATGCCGCGGGTGCTCCCGTGGTGCAGGACGAGGGCGTGCGCGCCCCGAGTCTGGTCCGCGATCTCTCGCTCATCGCACTGGGCCTGCTCGTGGTCAGCGTCATCCCGCTCGCCGCCGAGCTCGACAACCTCGCGTTCGTGCGGTTCACGCTCGCCCTGGGCGGAGCCGTCGCACTGCCGTACGTCGTGTCACGGTTCGTGTACCGCGACCGCGCCATCCGGTTCCCGTGGCGCGGCGGCGGACGCTGGACCCGTTTCCAATGGGTGTGGCTGGTCGCGGTCCTGGCGCTGGGCTGGCTGATCCTGCCGTTCTACTTCATCACCACAGGCGTCTACCAGAACTGGCCCGTGGTGGATACGCCCGAGATGATCGCGCGACTGTTCGTCGGGGTGGGCGCGGTCGGCATCTGGGACGAGCTGTTCTTCATCTGCACGGTGTTCGCGCTGCTGCGCCGGCACTTCCCGGACTGGCAGGCCAACGCCTTGCAGGCGATCGTGTTCGTCTCGTTCCTCTGGGAGCTGGGCTACCAGGCGTGGGGTCCGTTGATGACGATCCCCTTCGCCCTCCTGCAGGCGTACATCTTCATGCGCACGCGCTCGCTGGCCTACGTCGTGTCGGTGCACCTGCTCTTCGACGCGGTGGTGTTCCTCGTGCTGGTGCACGCGCACAACCCCGGTCTGCTCGACGGCGTCTTCCTGCTCTGACCCGACGCCCGCTGGGTCTGCGGTGTTTGGGGCGCTTCCGGTCCGTTGGGGCGGGAAATGTGCGCCCCGACGGACGTAGGGCGCCCCAAACCCGGCGAGGGATCGGCAGAGGCTGCACAGGGGGTGCACAGAGCGACCGGGTAAGCTGAGGACCGGATCCCCAACCGGATCCCCGGACGACGGATCAGTACCCGGTGAGCGACAAGACTGGCCATGGAGACGTGTTCATGTCGTGGGTCATCCTTGTCCTGTCCGGAATCCTCGAAGCCGTGTGGGCCACCGCCCTGGGCAAGTCCGAGGGCTTCACGAAGCTCTGGCCGAGCATCATCTTCGGCGTCACCCTCATCCTCAGCATGGGCGGCCTGGCCTGGGCGATGCGTGAGATCCCGACCGGCACCGCGTACGGCGTCTGGGTCGGCATCGGCGCATCGCTGACGGTCACCTACGCGATGATCACCGGCGCCGAGCCGTTCTCGATCGTGCGGATGCTGCTGATCGTCGGCCTCGTCGGCTGTGTCATCGGGCTGAAGCTCGTCAGTCACTAGCGGCGCGAATCCTCGCCCCGGAGTTTCGGCTCCGGGGCGAACTTCGTGTGCGGGCCACCCGCTCGACGCTGCGGTGTGCAACAATGCGCGCGGGAGTTCGAGAGGCGCACTCGAGTCGAGGAGGCCGACGTGACCTCGGATCAGCAGCAGGACCTCGACGAGCACTCGCGCGCCGGGATCCGAGCGGGCGGGTGGCGCCGCGCCGGACACTGGCTGCACGAGACCGCCGTGCGGGTGAGCGGCCGCCGAGAAGGGGTCGCGCCCATCGAGCCGGGCACTCTCGGCCGCGTCCTGGTGCTGTGGGCCGGTGCGCGCGCGCTGAGCCTCCTCCTGCTGTGGGTGGCCTATCAGGCCTCTCGACTCGGCGCCTGGGGCTTCGGCCCCGACCGTCTGCCGGTCACGACGTTCCTCAACTTCCTGGCGGACTGGGATGCCGCGCGGTACGGCCGCATCGCCGACTCCGGCTATCCGGTGTCATTGCCGATGAACGTGGCCGGTGTGATCCAACCGAACGACTGGGCGTTTCTTCCGGTGTTCCCCGCGCTCGAGAGAGGAACGGCGGAGGTCCTCGGCGTCTCCTGGCAGGCGGCGGGTGTGGCCCTGAGCATCCTGGCGAGTGCGGGGGCCACAGTGCTCCTGTTCGTCCTGCTGCGGCGCGTCACCACCCCGCACTCGGCCTGGTGGGCGGTCGTGCTGTTCAGCGTCGGTCCGCTGTCGTTCGTGTTCGTGCTCGCCTACGCGGAATCCTTGTTCCTCGCGCTCGTGTTCGCCTGCCTGCTCCTGGCCGTCGACCGGCGCTACGCGTGGATCGCGCCGATCGGCGTCGTGGCGGCGTTCACGCGCCCGGGGGCCGTCGCGCTCGCGCTCGGTCTCGCCCTCCTCTTCGTGGTGCGATGGCTACGGCGCGCGGAGGACCCGTTCCCGCTCGGTCAGCGGATCGGCCTCGTCGCATCGGGGCTGACCCTCGCCGTCGCGGGTGTCGCGTGGGCACCGATCGTGGAGGCGGTCACCGGCACGACCAATGCCTACGTCCGCACCGAGATGGCGTGGTGGGTGCCTTTCATCGGCTCCGCGGAGTTCGTCCCGTTGACGCCGTGGTTCCGGCTCGCCGGAACCTACCTCGGTGTCGTCGGGATCGCGATCGTCCTGGCCATCGCGGTCGCGTTCGTGCTGTGGCTGCGTTCGCGTCACGTCCGCCGCCTCGGCATCGAGATCACGGCGTTCGCCGCGAGCTACGGACTGTACATCTTCGCCGTGTTCATGCCGCAGCAGAGCATCTTCCGGCTCCTGTTGCCGCTCTCGCCGTTGCTGGCCGACGATCGCCTCCATTCGAGCGCGCGGCGCAGACGCTGGGTGGTCGGCACGGCGGTCGGGTTGCAGGCGGTCGGCGTGCTGCTGCTGTGGACGATCGGGTGGCCCTGAGCGGCATCCGTGTCCTGAAGTGACCCGCACACGGTGATAACCTCGATCGGTACGCCTCCGTAGCTCAGGGGATAGAGCGTTGGTTTCCGGTACCAAAGGTCGCTGGTTCGATTCCAGTCGGGGGCACAGGACAAGACAAGGGATTGCGGGTCGTTCAGACCCGCGATCCCTTTCTTGCACCATGCGCGAGCGTGGGACAGCACCAGGAGACGAGGCCGCACCGTGAACGCAGCATCCCCGAAGAAACCGGTCCTCTACCAGCGCAACGCGTTCGCCCCGGGCATTCTCGCCGCGATCGCCTGCCTGGCGGGCATCTCGCTGCTCAGCCACCCGTACTACGAGTACGTCCGCTACGTCATCGCGATCCTGGCGATCATCATCGGCTGGTTCGCCATCCGCGCGGGGCAGTGGTGGTGGGCGCCGGTGATGCTGGCGATCGCCGTGCTGTGGAACCCGCTGTTCCCGTTCGCGTTCGCCGGCCCGTGGTGGGTCGCCGCGCACATCGTCGCCGCCGCACTCTTCCTGGCCGCCGGCGCATCGATCAAGACCGTCCGCGAGTAGCGCCCGACGCTACGGTCGCGTCGCGGCCGCGGCATCCGTTCTCGCCGAAAGCGCGAGCAGTGCCGCCTCCAGTCGCTCGGCGAGATAGGTGTGCCCGCTCGTGGAGGGGTGGTTGCGACCGATGCCGGTGTCGATGACGGCGGCGTAGTTCTCCGCCGAGACCCACCCCTCGGCGATCGGCGAGATGTACCACCAGCCGCGGGCCGCCGCGAGGGCGGCGAGGTCCCGGTCGATGCGGGCGGTCGCGCGCTGCACCGGCAGCACCTGGGGAGCGGGGCCGAGAATGACGAAGGATGCCGCGGGGTAGCGCGCCGCGAGGGCGTCCCACGCGGCGGTCACGGCTTCCCGGTACCCCTCCGCGGGGAGGCGCCGGTCGTTGATCGAGCCCTGCACGATCACCAGGTCGGGGCTCAGTGCCGGGTCCAGCGCCGCGATGCGCTCGCCGTACGAGCCGCCGTCGATACCGGGCTTGAGGTAGCCGCTGCCCCGGACACCGTCGACCGTGACGTCCCAATCGAGGTCCGCGCCGAGCCGGTACGCGTACCCGAGCGTGGGCAGCGAGGCGGCGGAGCCGTACGTCCACGAGTCGCCGAACACGAGCGCCTTCACCGCGCGGTCGGGCAGGGCGAGCGGCAGGGGAGGGGCCACCGCGGTGTCCTCGCCCGCCGCGACGGGCTGCGTCGTGGCGGTGTTCCACGGCCGCCACAGGGCGAAAGTGCACACCAATGCGATGCCGATCACGAGGACCAGGAGCGGCCAGCGGGGACGGTGCGCGGGCGCGGGCGGGAGCAGGGGCACGGATCGAGGCTAATTCACCTGTCGCCCTCCTTCGCGCACCACTCGGAATCGTGTGGAGAGTGGCCCGTCGGCGACCGTTTCTTGGAGGTTCCCACAGCATGTTCGGAGCGGGTGATCCGGCATGCGAGGATACATCGGTGCAACGCGTCGTGACCGCAGAACTTGACCTCGAACTGGGGTCCTCCGTCGACCTCATCTTCTCCATCACCGCGGCCCAATCCGTGCCCCTCGCGAGCGAGGTCCTGACCTTCCGGCAGGGCGATCGCGAGTACACCCCGACCGAGATCGTGGACCAGTCCGGCAGTCGCCTCCACCGCCTCACGGGCGAGGCCGGACGCCTCGAGGTGCGGTACGAGGCGACCGTCGACGGCACCGCCACGAGCACGCGCACGAGCGACCTCGAAGCGATCACCTACCTGCGTCCGAGCCGCTACGCGCAGTCCGACGAGGTGTTCGCGCAGGCCCGCCGCCAGTTCCGCGGGCTCAGCGGCCACGACCTGGTCGCGGCCGTCACCGAGTTCGTCTCCACGAGCGTCACCTATACGCCGGGGCTCAGTCTCGGCACCGACAGCGCCGTCACAACCCTCATGACCGGCCAGGGCGTCTGCCGCGACTACGCCCACGTCGTCATCGCGCTGCTGCGCGCGATGGACGTGCCGGCACGGTACGCGGCGTGCTTCGCCCCCGGCCTGCAGCCGATGGACTTCCACGCCGTCGCCGAGGCCTACCTCGACGGCGCGTGGTACGTCATCGACGCCACGCGCCTGGCGGACCGTCGCTCGCTGGTGCGGATCGCGACAGGACGGGATGCCGCGGACTGCGCCTTCCTCAGCTACCACGGCGGCCACGTCGGACTGTCACACCTGCGCGTGGACGCCTGGAGCATCCCCGACGCCGCGAGCGCCGACGGACTCGAGGCCGAGGCATCCGCGTCCTCCACCGACGACCACGTCGCGCTGGTGCAGATCTTCTGACGCCTCGCACACAGCGGGAGTGCAGAGGCGGCCGAACTAGACTGGTTCGGTTATGAATCCCGAAGAACTCTCCGCCGCCCTGCTCGCCGTCATCGCTCCGCTCGCGGAGGCGCGACGCGAGGGTTCCAGCGCGGGGCTGACGGCTTCCGATCTGCCCCTCGAGCGTCCGCGGAACCGCGACCACGGCGACTGGTCCTCCAACGCCGCGATGAAGCTGGCGAAGGTGGTCGGTGCGAACCCGCGTGAGTTCGCCGCGGAGATCGCCGTCGGGCTGGCGCAGGTCGAGGGCGTGGCCACTGTCGAGGTCGCCGGGCCCGGGTTCATCAACGTGCGTCTGGATGCTGCGACCGCCGGGTCGCTAGCCAAGACGATCGTCGACGCCGGAGCGGCCTTCGGCACCAACCAGAGCCGCTCGGACGAGGTCATCAACCTCGAGTTCGTCTCGGCGAACCCGACCGGGCCGATCCACCTCGGCGGCACCCGCTGGGCCGCCGTCGGAGATTCGCTGGCGCGTATCTTCACCTCGCAGGGGGCCGCGGTCACCCGCGAGTACTACTTCAACGACCACGGCTCGCAGATCGACCGGTTCGCGCGCAGCCTGGTGGCGGCGTACGAGGGTCGTCCCGCACCGGAGGACGGCTACGGCGGAGGCTACATCGCCGACATCGCGCGTCGCGTCGAGCTCGCCTACGAGGGCGACCTCGCCGCGCTGAGCCCGGAGGACCGCCAGGAGGCGTTCCGCTCCGTCGGGGTCGACTTGATGTTCGCCGAGATCAAGACGAGCCTGCACGACTTCGGCGTCGACTTCGACGTCTACTTCCACGAGAACGACCTGCACGAATCGGGAGCCGTGCAGCGCGCGATCGCCCGGCTCACCGAGCTCGGCCACATGTACGAGGCCGACGGAGCCCTGTGGCTGCGCACGACCGAGTTCGGCGATGACAAGGACCGCGTCGTCATCAAGTCCGACGGGCAGCCCGCGTACATCTCGGGCGACCTCGCCTACTACCTCGACAAGCGCGAGCGCGGCTTCAACCGCTGCATCATCATGCTGGGCGCCGACCACCACGGGTACGTGCAGCGCATGATGGCGATGTGCGCGGCGTTCGGTGACGAGCCCACGGTCAACCTGCAGATTCTCATCGGCCAGATGGTCAACCTGGTGCGCGACGGACAGCCGCTGCGCATGTCCAAGCGCGCCGGCACCGTCGTCACGATGGAGGACCTCGTCGAGATCGTCGGCGTCGACGCGGCACGCTACTCGCTGGCCCGCAGCTCGGCCGACTCGAACCTCGACATCGACCTGGACGTGCTGCAGAAGCGTACGAACGACAACCCGGTGTTCTACGTGCAGTACGCCCACGCGCGCACGCACAACGTCGCACGCAATGCCGCGGCATCCGGGGTCGACCGCTCCGAGTTCGCTCCCGAGCTGCTCACGCACGAGACCGAATCGGCGCTCCTGGGTGCCCTGCAGGAGTACCCCCGCACGGTGGCCTTCGCCGCCGAGGTGCGCGAGCCGCACCGCATCGCGCGGTACCTCGAGGAGCTCGCCGGGCTCTACCACCGCTGGTACGACAACTGCCGCGTCATCCCGCTGGGGGATGCCCCGGTCGAGCCGGTGCACCGCACGCGCCTCTGGCTCAACGACGCGACCGGTCAGGTGCTGCGCAACGGCCTGGACCTGCTCGGCGTCGGCGCCCCCGAACGGATGTGAACCACCCGCGGCGACGCGGGCTGATCGGAGACCTCATGAGTGACACGCACCCGACCGAGCCGTTGCCCGATCCGACCGCGCAGTGGATCCTCTCCACGCAGTCCGAGCTGCAGGAGCAGCCTCAGCCGAAGCGTCGCCGCAAGGTGTGGCCGTGGATCGTCGCGGTGGTGGCGGTGCTCGCACTCGCCGTCGGCGCGTGGTTCCTGGGCGAGTGGATCGCGAAGGACCTCGTCGCCAAGACCATCCGCGATCAGATCGTGACGCGCCTCGCGCTGCCCGCCGACCAGGAGGTCGACGTTCAGATCGAGGGGATGGTGATCCCGCAGCTGCTCTCCGGCACCCTCGATGACGTGACGGTCTCGTCCGACGACGTCGCGCTGGGCGCGTTCTCGGGCGATGTGACCGTGCGTGCGGAGGGCGTGCCGATCACCGGCGGCGCACCGGCGACGGGCGGCACCGCGACGGTCCGGATGGATGCGGCCCAGGTGCAGGCGCTGCTGTCCACGGTCGACGGATTCCCCGCCGACTCGGTCGGACTGGACGAGCCGAACGTGACGATGGCCACGGACGTCAAGGTCCTCGGTCTCGCCGTGCCCGTGGGTGTGGCCCTCACCCCGGGAGCGGATGCCGGGAAGCTCGTGCTGACCCCCGCGGAGTTCACCGTCGCGGGCGCCGAGTTCAACGCCGACGCGCTGCGCGAGCAGTTCGGCGGCCTCGCCGACGTGGTGCTGCGGGACTGGACCGTGTGCGTCGCGGAGTACCTCCCGGCGGGCGTATCGCTGACGACGGTGGGCGTCGACGGCACGGCGCTGGTCGCGGACTTCGCGATCGACGGCCGCATCGTGACGGACCCGGCGCTGCGCGAGAAGGGCACGTGCGCCTGAGCTTCCCCGCGTGACGCGCGGCGAAGGACGCGGTATCCGCGTGCCCTAGACTTCAGGGAATGCCGCGGCGTGTGTTTTCACCGTTCACGGCACCCGCAGAACCCGGGCGAACCCCGTAACCTGCAGCGCTGAAGCATCCATCGATTGGCCCACCCGTGTCTGCTGCATCGTCCTCCCCATGGACGGCCCCGTCCTGGCTCGTCGTGCCGGAGGATGCGAACACCCTCGCCGCCGGCGTCTGGCCCGCCTCCGCCGCGCGCGATGCCGACGGCGCCCTGAGCATCGGCGGAGTGCCGGTCGCCCGACTGCGCGAGCAGTTCGGCACGCCCCTCTACGTCCTGGACGAGAACGAGGTGCGCGACCACGCGCGCCGCACCCTCGACGCCTTCCGCTCCGCCGCGGCCGCCCACGGCGTGCAGGCGCGCGTGTACTACGCCGGCAAGGCGTTCCTTTCCACCGAGGTCGTGCGCTGGGTCACCGAAGAGGGACTCGCCGTGGACGTCTGCACAGGGGGAGAGCTCCAGATCGCGCTCGCCGCCGGAGCGGAGCCGTCGCGCCTCGGCTTCCACGGCAACAACAAGAGCATCCCCGAGCTCGAGCGCGCCGTCGAGATCGGCATCGGCTCGATCGTGCTGGACAGCTGGATCGAGCTGGAGCGGGTCGCCGCGATCGCCACGCGCCGCGGCGTCACCCAGGCTGTGCTCGTCCGCGTCAACAGCGGAGTGCACGCCGAGACCCACGACTTCCTCGCGACGGCGCACGAAGACCAGAAGTTCGGCTTCACGCTGCAGGATGCCGTGGCCGCCGTCGCCCGCATCCGCGAGATCGACGCACTCGCCTTCGTGGGTCTGCACTGCCACATCGGCTCGCAGATCTTCGGCACGGCCGGGTTCCGGGAATCCGCCGCCCGCGTCGTCGAGCTGCACGCCGATCTCCTGGCCGACGGCGACATCCCCGTCCTCAACCTCGGCGGCGGCTTCGGGATCGCCTACACCGCGGCCGATGACCCGACCCCGATCGAGGAGCTCGCCGTCGGCATCGTCGACGCGGTCGCGCAGGAGTGCGCGGCCCGCGGCATCCCGATTCCGAACCTGGCGTTCGAGCCCGGTCGCGTCATCGTCGGCCAGGCCGGCGTCACGCTCTACGAAGTGGGCACGATCAAGCCCGTCGTCGTCTCGGACGAACTTACCCGGCTGTACGTCAGCGTCGACGGTGGCATGAGCGACAACGCCCGCCCCGCGCTCTACGGCGCGCAGTACTCGGCGCGCATCGCCTCTCGCACGAGCGGCGCCGCACCGGCGCTGGCCCGTGTGGTCGGTCGCCACTGCGAGTCCGGCGACATCGTCGTGGATGCCGAGTACCTGCCGGCCGACGTCGCCCCGGGCGACCTCCTGGCCGTGCCCGCGACGGGGGCGTACTGCTTCTCGCTCGCGAACAACTACAACTATGTGCCGCGACCACCCGTGGTCGCGGTGCGCGACGGAGAGGCACGGATCATCGTGCACGGCGAGACCATCGCCGATCTCCTCTCGCGCGACGCCGGGCTGCACCCGGCACCGAAGGAAGGGAAGGCATGATCGACTATCGCCGTCTGCGCGTGGCTCTGCTGGGCGCGGGAGCCGTGGGCTCCCAGGTCGCCTCGCTGCTGCTGAAGCACGGGGCCGAACTCGCCGATCGGGCGGGCGCCTCGCTCGAACTCGTCGGGATCGCGGTCCGCAACCTCGACGCCCCGCGCGATGTGGAGCTGCCCAAGGAGCTGTTCACCACCGACGCCGAGTCGCTCATTCTCGGAGCCGACATCGTCATCGAGCTGATGGGCGGCATCGAGCCTGCTCGCACCTACCTGCTGCAGGCGATCAACTCCGGCGCCGACGTCGTCACGGCCAACAAGGCCCTGCTCGCGACCCACGGCCCCGAGATCTTCGACGCCGCCGACCAGGTCGGTGCGCAGGTCTACTACGAAGCCGCCGCCGCCGGCGCGATCCCGATCATCCGCCCGTTGCGCGACTCGCTCGCCGGCGACCGCGTGCAGCGCATCATGGGCATCGTCAACGGCACCACGAACTACATCCTGGACCGCATGGACACCGAGGGCGCCGACCTCGTCGACGTGCTCGCCGAGGCTCAGGCGCTCGGCTATGCCGAGTCCGACCCCACGGCAGATGTCGAGGGCTACGACGCGGCGCAGAAGGCCGCGATCCTCGCGAGCCTCGCCTTCCACACCACGGTCCCCCTGGAGACCGTGCACCGCGAGGGCATCATGGGCATCTCCGCGGACATGATCGAGGCCGCCCGCAAGGCAGGTCACGTCATCAAGCTCCTCGCCGTGTGCGAGCGCCTGCAGGGCGAACCGGATGCCGGAGCCGCCGGCGAGGCGATCTCCGTGCGCGTCTATCCGGCGCTCATCGCCCGCACGCACCCGCTCGCGAGCGTCCACGGCGCGAACAACGCCGTCTTCGTGCAGGCCGAGGCCGCCGGCAACCTGATGTTCTACGGAGCCGGTGCCGGTGGCGTGCAGACCGCGTCGGCCGTCCTCGGCGATGTCGTCTCCGCCGCGCGCCGCCATGTCGCGGGAGGCGTCGGAGTGGGGGAGTCCACCCGGGCGAACCTGCCGATCGTGCCGATCGGCCGCGTCACCACCCGCTACCAGATCACGCTCGAGGTCGACGACCAGCCGGGCGTGCTGGCCACGATCGCCGGCATCCTCAGCGAGGGCCGCGTCTCGATCGCGACCGTCGAGCAGACCGTCATCGGCGAAGGGGAGGCGGGGTCGGGAACGGCGCGCCTCGTCATCGGCACCCACAAGGCCCGTGAGCAGGACCTGAGCGAGACCGTCGAGCGCCTCGCCGCGAGCGGCGTCGTCGAACGCGTCGCCTCCGTCCTGCGCGTGGAAGGAGACTGACATGGCGCACCTCTGGCGCGGAGTCATGCGCGAGTACGCCGATCGCCTGGGTGTCACGGATGCCTCGACGGTCGTCACCCTCGGCGAGGGCGGCACACCGCTGCTGCCCGCCCCCTCCCTCTCGCGCCGCACCGGCGCCGACGTCTGGGTCAAGTTCGAGGGCATGAACCCGACGGGTTCGTTCAAGGACCGCGGCATGACGGTGGCGCTGTCCCGCGCCGTCGAGCACGGCGCCCAGGCCGTCATCTGCGCCTCCACCGGCAACACATCGGCGTCGGCCGCGGCCTACGCCGCCCACGCCGGGATCACCGCCGCCGTGCTCGTGCCCGAGGGCAAGATCGCGATGGGCAAGCTGAGCCAGGCCGTGGCCCACAACGGCAGGCTCATCCAGGTGCGCGGCAACTTCGACGACTGCCTCGAGATCGCCCGCGAACTGGCCGACCACTACCCGGTGCACCTCGTCAACTCGGTGAACCCCGATCGCATCGAGGGGCAGAAGACCGCCGCCTACGAGGTCGTCACGGTGCTGGGGGATGCCCCGGACTTCCACTTCGTGCCCGTCGGCAATGCCGGGAACTACACCGCCTACTCGCGCGGCTACCGCGAAGAGGTCGCGCGCGGCGTCTCCACCCGCGTGCCCCGCATGTTCGGCCTGCAGGCCGAGGGATCCGCACCCCTCGTGCGCGGTGAAGTCGTCAAGAACCCCGAGACGGTGGCCACGGCCATCCGCATCGGCAACCCCGCCTCGTGGGAGCTCGCCCTCGAGGCGCGCGACGCCACGCAGGGCTGGTTCGGTGCGATCGACGACGCCCGTATCCTCGCGGCGCAGAAGCTGCTGGCCGCCGAGGTCGGCATCTTCGTGGAGCCCGCATCCGCCATCAGCGTCGCCGGACTGCTCGACCGTGCCGAGGCCGGGATCATCCCTGCCGGGTCCCGCGTCGTGCTCACGGTCACCGGCCACGGCCTGAAGGACCCGCAGTGGGCCCTGCGCAACGCCGACGGCACCCAGGTGGAGCCGACCGTGGTGGATGCCGCGACCTCCGAAGTGGCATCCGTGCTCGGGCTCCTGTCTTCTGGGGCCACGCCCCAGACCCCCGGTTCGCTGGCGCACCCCTCTTCCGGAGCCACCGCGTGAGCGACGGTTCCGCACGCGAGGAGGGGCGCACCGTCGCGGTGCGCGTGCCCGCCACCAGCGCCAATCTGGGTCCCGGGTTCGACACCCTGGGTCTCGCTCTGAGCGTCTACGACGAGCTGCTCGTCACCGCCCTTCCGGCCGGACAGGTCGAGGTCGAGGTCTCCGGCGAGGGTGCGGCCGACGTCCCGCGCGATGCCTCGAATCTCGTCGTGCGCTCGATCGCGTACGCCTTCGAGGCGGCGGGGCGCCCGATGCCCGGCATCCGTCTGCGTGCCCGCAACGTGATCCCGCACGGCCGCGGCCTGGGATCCTCCGGCGCCGCTGTCGTCTCGGGTCTGCTCGCGGCCAAGGGGCTGCTCGAGGGCGACGTCGAACTCGGCCCCGACACCCTGCTGCGTCTCGCCACCGAGCTCGAGGGTCACCCCGATAACGTGGCGCCGGCGCTGTTCGGCGGCCTGACGATCGCGTGGATGGACCAGAACGGTCCGCAGCACAAGAAGCTGCTCGTGCACCGCGGCGTCTCGCCGCTCGTGTTCGTGCCCGACTTCACGATGTCCACGAGCGTCGCGCGCAGCCTGCAGCCGCTGCAGGTGCCCCGTGAGGATGCCGTCTTCAACGTCTCGCGCTCCGCGCTGCTGATCGCCGCGATGATGCAGAGCCCCGAACTCCTCCTCGCCGCGACTGAGGACAAGCTGCACCAGAACTACCGTGCGCAGGCCATGCCCGACACGGATCGCCTCGTGCGGACGCTGCGGGATGCCGGGTTCGCGGCGGTCGTCTCGGGCGCCGGCCCGAGCGTGCTGGTGCTCGCCGACGGGCCGGGTCAGCGCCTCGCGGCGGCCGAGGTCGCGGCGCGATCGACAGACTCCCCGTGGGAAGCCCATATGCTGGCCGTCGACTTCAAGGGTGGTACAGTGAAGGGGTACACGGAGGGTTCCACGTAGCACGTGAATCTGGCCTCCGTCGCAATTCTGCGAAAGCACCGCACATCCTCCACCCACTGATGTTCTCGGAGCGACCATTCGGTCCCCGACCTCGTCGAAGGGCGCGCGGGCAGGCACTCGTCGTACACGAGGCCACGTGCGGTCGTGCATATCCACTCTTTTCACAAGGGAGAACTCGTGGAGTCCATCTCCGAGATCCAGTCCGCTGACACTCAGTCCGAAGAGCGCGCAGACGCGCCCGAGGTCGTCGAGACCGTCAGCACCGGCGACGCCGTCGCCGAGTCCACCCCCGAAGCTGCCGCTGAGGCGCCGACCGCAGAAGCGGCACCCGCCGCCGAGGCTGTCGTCGAGGCTCCGGCCGAGGCTGTCGTTGAGGCGCCCGCCGAGCCGGTCGCCCCGGTGAAGGCGCCGCGCAAGCGCGCGCCGCGTCGGGCCAAGAGCACCGACGTGCCCGCCGCCGAGGCCGCTCCGGCCGAGCCTGTCGTCGAGGACGTCGCGCCCGTCGAGGACGTCGCGCCCGTCGAGGACGTCGCGCCCGTCGAGGACGTCGCGCCCGTCGAGGACGTCGCGCCCGCCGAGGACGCCGCGCCCGCCGAGGACGCCGCGCCCGCTGAGGCAGCTGCCGCGGAAGAAACCCTCGAAGAGGCACCCGCTGCCGACGAGACCCCCGCCGCTGCAGAAGCAGCGTCTGCCGCTCCGGCAGAGGACGCGCCCGCCGAGGACGTCCCCGCCGCGACCGATGAGGCCGCTCCGGCCGAGTCCGAGACCCCCGCCGACGGTGGCGAGACCACCGCCGAGGGCGAGGCATCCGAGTCGACCTCCAGCCGCAGCCGCAGCCGGAGCCGCAACCGCAGCCGCAGCCGCAACGGCAAGGCCGATGCCCCCGCGCAGAACGCACCGGCCGGCCAGGGCAACCAGAACACCCAGGCCCAGCCCGCGCAGCAGTCGTCCGACTCGGACGACGAGGGCGCCACCACCTCGGGCCGCAACACCCGCAACCAGCGCAACACCAAGCGCCGCGGTCAGAGCACCGACGAGTTCGAGACCGAGATCACCGAGGACGACGTCCTCATCCCGATCGCGGGCATCCTCGACGTGCTCGACAACTACGCCTTCGTCCGCACCAGCGGCTACCTGCCCGGCACCAGCGACGTCTACGTCTCGCTCGGTCAGGTCAAGAAGTACAACCTCCGCAAGGGCGACGCCGTCGTCGGTGCGATCAAGCAGCCGCGCGAGAACGAGCAGTCCGGTCGCCAGAAGTACAACGCGCTGGTCAAGGTCGACGCCATCAACGGCCTGTCCGTCGAGGACGCCGCGACCCGCGTCGAGTTCGGCAAGCTGACGCCGCTCTACCCGCAGGAGCGCCTCCGCCTGGAGACCGCCCCGGAGAAGCTCACGCAGCGCATCATCGACCTCGTGGCGCCGATCGGCAAGGGCCAGCGCGGCCTCATCGTCGCGCCCCCGAAGGCCGGCAAGACGATCGTGCTGCAGCAGATCGCCAACGCGATCGCGACGAACAACCCCGAGGTCCACCTCATGGTCGTCCTCGTCGACGAGCGTCCCGAAGAGGTCACCGACATGCAGCGCACGGTGAAGGGTGAGGTCATCGCCTCGACCTTCGACCGTCCCGCCGAAGACCACACCACGGTCGCCGAGCTCGCCATCGAGCGTGCCAAGCGCCTCGTGGAGCTCGGCCGCGACGTCGTCGTGCTGCTCGACTCGATCACGCGCCTCGGCCGTGCCTACAACATCTCGGCGCCGACTTCCGGTCGCGTGCTGACCGGTGGTGTCGACGCATCCGCTCTGTACCCGCCCAAGCGGTTCTTCGGTGCCGCGCGCAACATCGAGAACGGCGGATCGCTCACGATCCTCGCCACCGCGCTCGTGGAGACCGGGTCCAAGATGGACGACGTCATCTTCGAGGAGTTCAAGGGCACCGGCAACAGCGAGCTGCGCCTGAGCCGTCAGCTGGCGGACAAGCGCATCTTCCCGGCCGTCGACATCAACGCGTCGAGCACCCGCCGCGAAGAGATGCTGCTCTCGGCCGACGAGGTCAAGATCACGTGGAAGCTGCGTCGCGCCCTCGCCGGGCTCGACCCGCAGCAGGCGCTCGAGGTCGTCCTCGGCAAGCTCAAGGAGACCTCGTCCAACGTCGAGTTCCTCGTTCAGATGCAGAAGTCGATTCCCGCGCCCACCGGTGGCAGCAGCCACAGCCACGAGAACAACATCCGCTGACGTCAGGGAGGGGAGCACGACGTGTTCGACTCCGTGAAGGCTCTGATCGAGGAGCACAAGGCAGTCCAGGAAGAACTCAGCGATCCCGCTGTGCACGCGGATGCCGCGCGCGCCAAGCGGGTCAACCGCCGGTATGCGGAGCTGAGCAAGATCGTGGCCGCCAACGACGCGTGGCACGCGGCATCCGAGGATCTTGAAGCAGCGCGCGAACTCGCTCGCGAGGACGACGCGTTCGCCGAAGAGATTCCCGGGCTCGAAGAGCGCGTCGCGGCCGCGCAGGAGAAGCTGCGCCGACTGCTGATCCCGCGCGATCCCGACGACGCCCGTGACGTGATCATGGAGATCAAGGGTGGCGAGGGCGGCGCGGAGAGCGCCCTGTTCGCCGCCGATCTCCTGCGGATGTACCTGCAGTACGCCGCGTCCAAGGGATGGAAGACGGAGCTCCTGGAGCGCACCGAGTCCGACCTGGGCGGCTACAAGGATGTCCAGGTCGCGATCAAGGGATCCTCGACCGACCCGTCGCAAGGCGTGTGGGCCCACCTCAAGTACGAGGGCGGCGTGCACCGCGTGCAGCGCGTGCCGGCGACCGAGTCGCAGGGCCGCATCCACACCTCCACGACCGGCGTGCTGGTCTTCCCCGAGGTCGACGAGCCCGACGAGGTCGAGCTCAACCCGAACGACCTCAAGATCGACGTGTTCCGCTCGTCCGGTCCCGGCGGGCAGTCGGTCAACACGACCGACTCCGCCGTGCGCATCACCCACGTGCCGACCGGCATCGTGGTGTCGATGCAGAACGAGAAGTCGCAGCTGCAGAACCGCGAAGCGGGCATGCGCGTGCTGCGCGCACGCCTCCTCGCCAAGCAGCAGGAGGCGCGCGACGCGATCGCCTCGGACGCGCGCAAGTCGCAGATCCGCGGCATGGACCGCTCGGAGCGCATCCGCACGTACAACTTCCCGGAGAACCGCATCGCGGATCACCGCACGGGCTACAAGTCGTACAACCTCGATCAGGTGATGGACGGCGCCCTGGAGCCGATCATCGAGTCCTGCATCGCGGCCGACGAGGAAGAGCGTCTCTCCGCCCTCGGCAACGACGCGTAACGACGCGGGCCGCGTGCTCGCGGGCCGCTAGGCTCAGGGCGTGATCACGTTCCTCATCCGTGCGGCCATCTTCGTGGTGTCCGCCGCCCTCGGGCTCATCGTCGCCGATCTGATCCTGCCCGGCTTCTACCTGCACTGGAACGACTGGTGGGGCTTCGTGCTCGCCGTGCTCATCTTCGCGGTGCTGCAGAGCATCCTGGCGCCGTGGATCTTCAAGATCGCCCGGCGGCACGCCTCCGCGCTCGTGGGCGGCATCGGCCTGGTGTCGACGTTCGTGGCCCTGCTGATCGCGGTCATCGTTCCGGCGGCCGGCATCGGCATCGACGGCCCGGTCGCGTGGATCGTCGGCACGCTCATCGTCTGGCTGGTCACCGCGCTGGCGACCTGGCTGCTCCCGCCGCTGTTCATCAAGCGGCGCGTCGACGAGCGTCGGGCGTAGCGGATGCCCCGCCCGACGATGGGGCCGGGCGCCGTCATCCAGAACAGGAGTTCTGGCGCACACAGGACGAATACCGCGCACAACGTCCTGTAGTCGCCAGATAGCCGGATCTGGGCGAATCAGAGATGCCGGACCCCGCCCGACGATGGGGCCGGGCGCCGTCATCCAGAACAGGAGTTCTGGCGCACACAGGACGAATACGGCTCAAATGCCCTGTAGTCGCCAGATAGCCGGATCTGGGCGAATCAGCGATGCGCGCGGCCCGGACGTTAGATCTGGTAGTCGGGGGCCGTCAGGAGCGCGCGCGTGTCCAGCCCCTGGCGGTGGCTGCGCGGCTTAGCCGGCACACCGACGAGCACGCTGTCGGCCGGGGCATCCCGTGTCACGACGGCGTTGGCTCCGATGACGGAGTCGGCGCCGATCGTGATCGGGCCGAGCACCTTGGCGCCCGCGCCGACGGCGACCCGGTCGCCGAGGGTCGGATGCCGCTTCCCGCCCTCACGCTGACGACCGCCGAGGGTGACCCCGTGATAGAGCATGACGTCGTCGCCGACCTCGACCGTCTCGCCGATCACGACGCCCATGCCGTGGTCGATGAAGAACCGCCGGCCGATCACGGCGCCGGGGTGGATCTCGATGCCGGTGAGCCAGCGGGTCAGCTGCGAGCCGGTGCGGGCGAGGAACCGGGCCCGGTGCGTCCACAGCCAGTGGTTGGCCCGGTGCGCCCACACGGCGTGCAGGCCCGGGTACAGCAGCGCGAGCTCGAACGACGAGCGTGCCGCCGGGTCGCGCAGCTTCGCGGCCTCGATGTCTTCCCGGAACCTTCCCCACGCGGACATGTCAGTCCTCGCGCAGATCCTCGAAGAGTGCGGTGCTGAGGTATCGCTCGCCCGTGTCGGGGATGATCACGACGATGGTCTTGCCGGCGTTCTCCGGCCGGCGTCCGACCTCGAGCGCGGCCCACACGGCGGCGCCGCTGGACATGCCGACGAGCAGGCCCTCCTTGGCGGCGAGGTCGCGCGCTACCTGCAGCGAGGGCTCGAATTCGACGTCGATGACCTCGTCGATGACGCCGCGATCGAGGATCTCGGGGATGAAGTTCGGTCCGATGCCCTGGATCTTGTGGGGACCGGGGTGACCCTCGGTGAGGATGGGGGAGTCCTTGGGCTCGACGGCGATGATCTGCACGCCGGGGACCTTCTCCTTGAGCACCTGGCCGACGCCGGTGATGGTGCCGCCCGTGCCGATGCCGGCGACGAAGATGTCGACCTTGCCGTCGGTGTCGCGCAGGATCTCCTCCGCCGTGGTCTTGCGGTGGATCGCGGGGTTCGCCTCGTTCTCGAACTGACGCACCCAGATGGCACCGGGCGTGTCGGCGACGAGCTGCTTCGCGACGTTGACGGCCTCAGTCATGCCCTTGGTCGGGTCGGTGAGTACGAGCTCCGCGCCGAACGCCTTCAGGAGCACACGACGCTCCTTCGACATCGATGCGGGCATCGTCAGGATCACCTTGTAGCCGCGGGCGGCGCCGACCATCGCGAGCGCGATGCCGGTGTTGCCGCTGGTCGACTCGACGATGGTGCCGCCGGGCTTGAGCTCACCGGAGGCCTCCGCGGCGTCGACGAGGGCGATGCCCAGTCGGTCCTTCACGCTGGAGGCGGGGTTGTAGTACTCGAGCTTGGCCAGCACCGTGGCGCCGATGCCCTCGGTGACGCGGTTGAGTCTGACGAGGGGCGTGTTGCCGAATGCGGTGGTGATGTCGGAGTGGAATCCGGACATTGCAGGCCTTTCGAAGAACGGTCGGGGACGCGGAATTCAGCCTACGGCGCGCCGGTCTCCGGCGGGCGGTTTGTGACGATCCACTGGGCGGCGGCGTAACGAATCCCCTGCCCGCGGGCGGCCGCAGGTTCCCCGTTTAGGCTGGGGGACGCTCATGCCTTCCTCAGACGACACCTCCTCCGCTCCTGCCCGCCCGCTGTCCGCCGTCCTGCGCGATGCATCCGCGCGCCTGGAGCGCTCCGGCATCCTCGATCCGCAGGTCGATGTCGAACTGCTCGCCGCGCACGTCCTCGAGGTGTCGCGCGGAGCAGTGCAGGCCGCGTCGATCCGTGGCGATGACATGACGGATGCCGCGGCCACCGCATTCGAGGAGCTCATCGACCGCCGGGCCTCGCGCGAGCCGCTCCAGCACCTGACCGGTCTCGCGCCGTTCCGCCACCTCGAGCTGCGGGTCGGCCCGGGCGTCTTCGTGCCCCGGCCCGAGACCGAGGTCGTCGCACAGCTCGCGATCGACGCACTCGCGGCCGCGGCATCCCCGGCCCCCGTCGCGGTGGACCTCGGCACCGGAAGCGGCGCGATCGCGCTCGCCCTGGCCACGGAGGTGCCGCACGCGCGGGTGTTCGCCGCGGAGAACTCCGTCGACGCCTTCGTGTGGACCAAGGAGAACTTCCGGCTCTTCGGCGGCGACAACGCACGCCTGGCCTTCATCGACCTCGAGCACGCCTTCCCCGAGCTGGACGGCACGGTCTCGGTCGTGGTGTCCAACCCGCCGTACGTGCCGGATGACGCGATCCCGCGCGATCCCGAGGTGCGCTTCTTCGACCCGCCCGCGGCGCTGTACGGTGGCGCGGACGGGCTCGACGTCGTCCGCATCGTGAGTCGGGTGGGGCTCCGCCTCGCGCACGCCGGAGGGCTGATCGTGATCGAGCACGGCGAGTGGCAGGGTGCCGCGATCCGGGAGATCCTCGCCGCCGACGGCTGGCGCGCCACCGCGACGCACTCCGACCTGACGATGCGCGACCGCGCCACCACCGCGCTGCATCCCTGATCCGGGCCGCCTCGCGAGGACACGCAGGCTCTCGACGTAGACTGGGGCCGCTATGGCTCCTCTATACGACTGCCGGGATGAGGCGCAGCTGCTCCCCGGAATGCGCCACGCCCGACAGGCGATCGGCAGAGGTGACCTCGTCGTCCTCCCGACCGACACGGTGTACGGCGTGGCCGCCGACGCATTCAACGCGCGCGCCGTGCAGGCCCTGCTGGACGCCAAGGGTCGCGGCCGCCAGTCGCCGCCACCCGTACTGGTGGCCGGCATCACCACGCTCCGGGCGCTCGCGGCCGAGGTGCCGGAGCCCGTGGAACGGCTCGTCGAGGCCTTCTGGCCCGGCGGACTCACGATCATCCTGCCCGCGCAGCCGTCGCTGTCGTGGGATCTGGGGGAGACGAACGGCACCGTCGCCGTGCGCATGCCCGACAACCGTCTCGCGCTGGAGCTCCTGGAGGAGACCGGTCCGCTCGCCGTCTCCAGCGCGAACCTGACCGGCGTGGCCGCGGCCGTGACCGCAGCGGACGCCCAGAGCATGCTCGGCGACAGCGTCGCGGTGTATCTGGACGGCGGTCCGTCGCGCACGGGCATCGCCTCCACCATCATCGACGCGACCGCGCTCGTGGGCGGCGGCGAAGACGCCCGCATCCGCGTCCTGCGCGAGGGCGCCGTGAGCCGGGAGGCGCTGGTCGAGATCCTCGGCGACATGCTCGAGCCCGACCCCCGCATCATCCAGCCCGCGCCGGATGTCGGGTCCGAGGGCCCCGCCGCGTGAAGCAGTACGTCTTCACGATCATCTTCACCGGCGCGATGACCCTGGGTCTCGCGTGGGCCGTCTGGCGGCTGAGTCTCAAGTACAAGCTGTATCCCGGCATCCGCGAACGCGACGTGCACACCACCCCGACGCCGCGACTCGGGGGAGTGGCGATGTTCCTCGGCGTAGCCGCCGCGTTCCTGGTGTCACGGGAGAACGCGTACTTCTCGATCTTCTGGGAGAACCCGGCACGGGTGTACGCGATCCTCGGCGCCACCCTGCTGATCGTGCTGGTCGGCGTCGCCGACGACCTGTGGGACCTGGACTGGACGATCAAGCTGGGGGCGCAGTTCCTCGCCGCCGGGATCATCGCCGGCTGGGGCGAACTGCAGATCCTCTCCCTCCCGATCGGCGGCCTGACGATCGGCTCCGGCTGGGTCAGCTTCACCCTGACGGTGTTCTCGATCGTGGTCGTGATGAATGCGGTCAACTTCATCGACGGCCTGGACGGGCTCGTCGCGGGCGTCTGCCTGATCGCGAACGTGATCTTCTTCGCCTATTCCTACCTGCTGGTGCGCGACACCGGCGCCAGCACGTACTTCAACCTCGCGTCCTTCATCGCGGCGGTGCTCATCGGTGCGTGCATCGGCTTCCTGCCCTTGAACTGGAGTCCGGCCAAGCTGTTCATGGGCGACTCCGGCGCACTCATGCTCGGGCTGCTGATGGCGTGCTCGGCGATCGCGATCACCGGCCAGTTCGACCCGGCCATGCTCGGCGACCCGAACGAGTTCGGTCGCTCCCAGCTGCTCGGTGCGTTCATCCCGATCCTGCTGCCGGTCGTGGTGGTGCTGCTGCCGCTGCTGGACTTCGGCCTGGCCATCGTCCGCCGCATGCGCGCGGGCAAGTCGCCGTTCTCGCCCGACCGCAAGCACCTGCACCACCGCATGCTCGACATGGGGCACTCCGACCGCGATGCCGTCCTGATCTTCTACGCGTGGACCGCGATCGCAGGCCTCGCCGTGCTGCTGATGTACCTCGGCCCCCTGCAGAACTGGCCGGGACAGTACTGGTTCGGCGTGCTCTTCGGCGTGGTCGGCATCGCCGCCTGCCTCGTCGTCACCCTTCTTCCCGCTCGGCGCCCCGCGCACCGACCCACACCCGAGGAGGCGGCTCGATGAGCTCCAGCCCCGTATCCAGCACCCCGGTCCTGCGGGCCACCCTTCTGTGGTCGGCGGTGGTCACGGGCGTGCTCGCCGTGATCGGCGCCGTGATCGGCTACATGGTGGCCGGCACGGACGGCCTGTGGAGCGCCCTGATGGGCGTCGTGATGGCCGCCGTCTTCCTCGCGATCACGGGCGCCAGCATCCTGATCGCGAACCGCTGGTACGGCGACGATCTGTACGTCCCGCTGTTCTTCGGCATCGTCCTGGGCGGGTGGATCCTCAAGTTCGTCCTGTTCATCGTCGCGCTGCTCCTGCTGCGCGGTCAGCCGTGGATCAACACGACCGTGTTCTTCATCGCGGTGGTCGTCAGCATCCTCGCGGCTCTGGTCATCGACGTCATCGTTCTGCTCCGGATGCGGATCCCGCACGTCAGCGATGTGACCCTTCCCACCGAGTTTGTCGACGAAAATGCGCACAAAGACGCGGATTCGACCGATAAGACCCCCTGAGCGGATTATTCGGGCCCGCGAGTTTGGTAGGGTGGACAAGCGCCCGCCCCTCACTCGTGAGTTGTGCGCGGAGTGACTCTCACCGACCATCGTCGCCCCGGTTCACGCCGGTGCCCCGAAGCTGGAGCCAGCGCTGTTTACTCAAGCCGCGACACTGATCGCCACCGCAGCCGAATCGGACGATAGCGGTTTCCACGCGCCGTCGATCTGGGAATTCTTCCCTGACGCCATCCTCTTCGAGGGCACCTGGTTCGAGATGACCCGGATCAATCTGATCCAGGTCATCGCCACCGTCGCCCTCGTCCTGATGCTCTGGATCGGCACGCGCCGCATGCGCGTCGTCCCGGGGCGCTTCCAGAGCCTCGTCGAGATGGGCCTGGACTTCGTCCGCGTCAACATCGCGTACGACCTGCTCGGCAAGAAGGACGGTGAGCGCTTCCTGCCGATCCTGACGACCATGTTCTTCATGATCCTGTTCATGAACCTGACGGGAGTCATCCCGTTCCTGAACATCGCGGGAACGGCCATCATCGCCGTGCCGCTGCTGCTCGCGCTGGTGTCCTACGTCACCTTCATCTACGCCGGCATCAAGAAGAGTCCGAAGAACTTCTTCAAGAACTCGCTCTTCCCCTCCGGTGTGCCGTGGCCGATCTACATCATCGTCACGCCGATCGAGCTGATCTCGACCTTCATCATCCGTCCGGTCACGCTGACCCTGCGACTCCTGATGAACATGATGGTCGGCCACCTGCTGCTGGTGCTCTTCTTCGCCGCGACGCAGTTCTTCTTCTTCACCGCCGGCGGCTGGTACACCCTCCTGGGTGCGGGCAGCCTCGCGTTCGGCTTCGCCTTCACACTCTTCGAAATCCTGGTGGCCGTCCTCCAGGCTTACGTCTTCGCTCTCCTCACCGCGGTCTACATCCAGCTCGCGGTCGCGGAAGAGCACTGATCCCGGGTCGGCCCAGCCACCCGACAACGAAAGGAAACAACCCGTGGAAGCTACTACGGTTCTCGCTGCAGTCCATGGATCGATTGCAACGGTCGGCTACGGCCTCGCCGCCATCGGCCCGGCCATCGGCGTGGGCATCGTCGTCGGTAAGACGATCGAGGGTGTCGCCCGTCAGCCCGAGCTCGCAGGTCGCCTGCAGGTTCTCATGTGGATCGGTATCGCCTTCACCGAGGCGCTCGCCTTCATCGGCATCGCAACCGCGTTCATCTTCGGCTTCTAAGACCCGCCCACGACGTAAGGAGACAGGGTGCTGAACGCTCTTGTCACAATCGCCGCAGAAGAAGGCGAGGCTGCTCCGAACCCGCTGCTGCCTGCGGCCTATGACATCGTCTGGTCGGCAGTGTGCTTCGTTGTCATCCTCCTGATCGTCTGGAAGGTGGCGCTTCCGCGCATGAAGACGCTCCTGGATGCGCGGTCCGCCGCCATCGAGGGCAACATCGCCAAAGCCGACGAGGCACAGCGCAAGGCCGAGGCCGCGCTCGAGGAGTACACCTCGCAGCTCGCCGAGGCGCGCAAGGAAGCCGGTGAGATCCGTGAGGCCGCCCGCGAGGACGGCAAGAAGATCGTCGCCGAGGCGAAGGACTCCGCCACCACGGAGGCTGCACGCCTGACCGCGACTGCGCACACGCAGATCGAGGCCGAGCGTCAGTCCGCCCTCGTGTCGCTGCGCAGCGAGGTGGGCACCCTTGCCCTCGACCTCGCCGGCGGAGTCATCGGCGAGACGCTGTCCGACGACAAGAAGGCTCAGGCCGTCGTCGACCGCTTCCTGGCCGAGCTCGAAGAGTCCGAGACCGCGAAGGCGTCCAAGTAATGGGAAGCGCGACCACTCAGGCCCGCGAGGCGACGACGGCGGCACTGGCCGCCGCGTCGGCCATCGATCTGGACGTCGCCCGCGAGCTGTTCGCCGTGGCCAGCGCCATCGACGGCTCGTTGCAGCTGAGCGGCGCGCTTGCCGACTCCTCGGCGTCGACCGCCGCACGTGCGAAGGTCGTCGCCGACGTGTTCGGCGCGGCCGTCTCGCCGGCGACGCTGGCACTGGTGACCACGACGGTCGAGCAGCGGTGGTCTTCGGCCTCCGACCTGATCGACGGCATCGAGGAGCTTGCTGTGCGCGCTGCCGCGGTGGCGGCGCCCCAGTCCGACATCGAAGAGGAGCTCTTCCGCTTCTCGCGCACCGTCGCCGAGAACCCCGAGCTCGAGCTCGCTCTCGGCAGCCGGCTGGGGGATGCCTCGGCGAAGGGCACCCTCGTGCAGTCGCTGCTCTCCTCCCGGGTGAGCCCGGCGACGACGCTGATCGCGTCCTCGCTGCTGCAGCACTCGCGGGAGCGACGCGCACGCGTGCTGCTCGCCACGGCGATGAAGCTCGTCGCAGACGAGCGCGGCCGCACGGTCGCGACCGTCGTCTCGGCGGTGCCGCTGGGCACTGCACAGGTGGAACGACTGGCCGCGGCGCTCTCGAGCAAGTACGGCACGGCGATCTCGTTGAACACCGTCATCGACCCGACCGTGGTCGGCGGACTGCGCGTGCAGATCGCCGACGACGTGATCGACGCGAGCGTCTCCTCACGCCTCGCCGACCTGCGCCAGCGACTGGCGGGCTAACAGACTTCCCGCCCCGAGCGGGCGGAGATTTGGGGCTGCGGCCCCACCGAACGAAGGAAGACCATGGCAGAACTATCGATCAGTCCCGACGTCATCCGTGACGCGCTGAAGGACTTCGTCGCCGCCTACGAGCCCACGGGCGCAGCGGCCACGGAGGTCGGCACCGTCATCGACGCCGCTGACGGCATCGCCCACGTCGAAGGCCTCCCCGGTGTGATGGCCAACGAGCTCGTCACGTTCGAGGACGGCACGGCGGGTCTTGCGCTGAACCTCGACGAGCACGAGATCGGTGTCGTCGTCCTCGGCGAGTTCTCGGGCGTCGAAGCCGGCCAGGAAGTCACCCGCACGGGTGAGGTCCTCTCGGTCGCCGTCGGCGACGGCTACCTCGGTCGCGTCGTCGACCCGCTCGGCAACCCGATCGACGGTCTCGGCGAGATCGCGACGACCGGTCGCCGCGCGCTGGAGCTGCAGGCTCCCGGCGTCATGCAGCGCAAGTCGGTGCACGAGCCGATGCAGACCGGCATCAAGGCCATCGACGCGATGATCCCCGTCGGCCGTGGTCAGCGTCAGCTGATCATCGGCGACCGCCAGACCGGCAAGACGGCCCTGGCGATCGACACGATCATCAACCAGAAGGCCAACTGGGAGTCCGGCGACACGAACAAGCAGGTCCGCTGCATCTACGTCGCCATCGGTCAGAAGGGCTCCACGATCGCCTCCGTCAAGGGCGCGCTCGAGGACGCCGGAGCCATGGAGTACACGACGATCGTCGCCGCTCCGGCCTCCGACCCGGCCGGCTTCAAGTACCTCGCCCCCTACACCGGTTCGGCCATCGGCCAGCACTGGATGTACGAGGGCAAGCACGTCCTGATCATCTTCGATGACCTGACCAAGCAGGCCGAGGCCTACCGTGCCGTGTCGCTGCTGCTGCGCCGCCCGCCGGGCCGCGAGGCGTACCCCGGTGACGTCTTCTACCTGCACTCCCGTCTGCTGGAGCGTTGCGCGAAGCTGTCCGACGAGCTCGGCGCCGGCTCGATGACGGGTCTCCCGATCATCGAGACCAAGGCCAACGACGTCTCGGCGTACATCCCGACCAACGTGATCTCGATCACCGACGGCCAGATCTTCCTGCAGTCCGACCTCTTCAACGCCAACCAGCGTCCCGCGGTCGACGTGGGTATCTCGGTCTCGCGCGTCGGTGGTGACGCTCAGGTCAAGTCCATCAAGAAGGTCTCCGGAACGCTGAAGCTCGAGCTGGCGCAGTACCGGTCCCTCGAGGCGTTCGCGATGTTCGCGAGCGACCTGGATGCGGCATCCCGTCGCCAGCTGGCCCGTGGTGCGCGTCTGACCGAGCTGCTCAAGCAGCCGCAGTACTCGCCGTACCCGGTGGAGGAGCAGGTCGTCTCGATCTGGGCCGGCACCAACGGCAAGCTCGACACGGTCGAGGTCGAGGATGTGCTGCGCTTCGAGCGCGAGCTGCTGGACTACCTGCGTCGCAACACCACGATCCTCGACACGCTTCGTGACACGAACGTGCTCGATGACGCCACGGCAGCCGAACTCGCCGCCAAGACGGACGAATTCCTCCTGGAGTTCCAGTCCGGCAAGGGATACGCGATCGACAATCCTGGTCACGAGGAGTTCGCTGCCGCGAACGCCGATGACGTGAACCAGGAGAAGATCGTCAAGGGCCGCCGCTAGGCAGCCGGAGACAGCACACCATGGGCGCACAACTGCGGGTCTACAAGCAGAAGATCACTTCTGCTCAGACGACCAAGAAGATCACGAAGGCGATGGAGCTCATCGCCGCCTCGCGCATCCAGAAGGCGATGGCGCGAGTGCGGGCGTCGTCTCCGTTCGCTCGCGCGGTGACGCGTGCCGTGTCTGCGGTCGCGACGCACTCCAACATCGAGCACCCGCTGACGCGGGAGCGCGAGGTCATCCGCCGCTCTGCCGTCGTGATCTTCGCGTCGGACCGCGGCCTGGCCGGCGCGTTCAACTCGCAGATCCTTCGCGAAGGCCTGGAGCTCTCCGAGCTGCTGCGTTCGCAGGGCAAAGAGGTCTCGTACTACCTCGTCGGTCGTAAGGCGGTCGGATTCTTCCAGTTCCGTCGCATGACCAGCGAGGCAGAGTGGCTCGGCGACACCGACACTCCGCACTTCCGCACGGCGGAGGAGATCGCGGACGTGCTGCTGGAGGCCTACGGTCGCGGAGGCGTGGACGGCGGCGTGGATGAGATCCACCTCGTGTACAACCGCTTCGTGAGCATGATGACCCAGTCTCCCGAGCGCGTGCGTCTGCTCCCGCTCGAGGTCGTCGAGGCATCCGAATCCGACGCGGCACCCGCACAGGTGTACCCGCTGTACGAATTCGAGCCGGATGCCGAGACCGTCCTGGACGCTCTCCTGCCGGTGTACATCCAGAGCCGCGTCTTCAACGCTCTCCTGCAGTCGTCGGCGGCCAAGCACGCCGCGACGCAGAAGGCGATGAAGTCGGCCAGCGACAACGCCGACAAGCTCATCACCGACTACACCCGACTGCGCAACAACGCACGTCAGGCCGAGATCACCCAGCAGATCGCCGAGATCGTCGGCGGCGCCGACGCCCTGTCCTCGGCAAAGTAGACCACCACCTCCGAAAGAGAAGAAGACAATGACCTCCACCGCAACCGCCGAGCAGACCGCGGTCGTCGGCCGCGTCGCGCGCGTCACCGGTCCCGTCGTCGACATCGAGTTCCCTCACGACTCGCTTCCCGACATCTACAACGCGCTGAAGACCACGATCACGATCGGTGACGAGTCGACCGAGATCACGCTCGAGGTCGCTCAGCACCTCGGCGACGATCTGGTGCGCGCCATCGCCCTGAAGCCCACCGACGGCGTCGTCCGCGGCCAGGAAGTGCGCGACACCGGCGGCCCCATCACGGTGCCCGTCGGCGACGTCACCAAGGGCAAGGTCTTCAACGTCATCGGCGAGGTCCTCAACGCCGAGCCCGGCGAGAAGATCGAGATCACCGAGCGCTGGGGTATCCACCGCAAGGCTCCGAACTTCGACCAGCTCGAGTCCAAGACCACGATGTTCGAGACGGGCATCAAGGTCATCGACCTTCTGACGCCGTACGTGCTCGGTGGAAAGATCGGCCTGTTCGGCGGTGCCGGTGTCGGCAAGACCGTCCTCATCCAGGAGATGATCCAGCGCGTCGCGCAGGACCACGGTGGTGTGTCGGTGTTCGCCGGTGTCGGTGAGCGCACCCGTGAGGGCAACGACCTCATCCACGAGATGGAAGAGGCGGGCGTCTTCGAGAAGACCGCCCTCGTGTTCGGCCAGATGGACGAGCCGCCCGGAACGCGTCTTCGCGTGGCCCTGTCGGCTCTGACGATGGCGGAGTACTTCCGTGACGTGCAGAAGCAGGACGTGCTGTTGTTCATCGACAACATCTTCCGCTTCACGCAGGCCGGCTCCGAGGTTTCCACGCTGCTCGGCCGCATGCCTTCCGCGGTGGGCTACCAGCCGAACCTCGCCGACGAGATGGGTGTGCTCCAGGAGCGCATCACCTCGACGCGCGGTCACTCGATCACCTCGCTGCAGGCGATCTACGTCCCCGCCGACGACTACACCGACCCGGCTCCGGCGACCACGTTCGCCCACCTGGACGCCACCACCGAGCTGTCGCGTGACATCGCGTCGAAGGGCCTCTACCCGGCCGTCGACCCGCTGACCTCGACCAGCCGCATCCTGGACCCCCGCTACATCGGCGCCGACCACTACCGCGTGGCCACCTCGGTGAAGCAGATCCTCCAGAAGAACAAGGAACTCCAGGAGATCATCGCGATCCTCGGTGTCGACGAGCTCTCCGAAGAGGACAAGGTCGTCGTGTCGCGTGCACGTCGCATCCAGCAGTTCCTCTCGCAGAACACGTACATGGCCAAGAAGTTCACCGGCGTCGAGGGCTCCACGGTCCCGATCAAGGAGACCATCGAGTCGTTCGACGCGATCGTCAAGGGTGACTTCGACCACGTGGCCGAGCAGGCCTTCTTCAACGTCGGCGGCATCGGCGACGTGGAAGAGAAGTGGGCGCAGATCCAGAAGGAGAACGGCTGACATGGCGCTGCACGTGAGCCTCGTCTCCGCTGACGCGGAGGTCTGGTCGGGGGAGGCGTCGCTCGTCGTCGCCAAGACCGTCGAGGGCGAGATCGGCTTCATGGCCGGGCACGAGCCCGTGCTCGCGATCCTCGCCGAGGGTCAGGTGCGCATCACCGGCACCGACGGCGTCAAGATCATCGCCAACGCGCAGGACGGTTTCCTCTCCATGGAGAACGACGACCTGACGATTGTGGCGGGCAACGCGGCGCTGATCGCCTGACTTCTGCCCATCCAGGCTCTGTGCGCGCCGTCCGGTTCTCCGGGCGGCGCGCACGTCATTTTGCGAGGCAAGAATGCTGATCCTTCTGCCGCCCTCCGAGACCAAACGGGCGGGCGGGTCGCGACATCCGTTCGATCCCCAACGCCTCTCGTTCCCGGCGTTGACGCCTCAGCGCACCCAGGTCATCGACGCGCTCGTCGCGCTGTCCGCGGATGAGGAGCGCGCTGCACGCGTGCTCAAGCTCGGCGGCACCCAGCTGCACGAGGTCGCGGTCAACGCCGCGCTGCTGACCGGACCGACGCTGCCCGCCGTCGACCGCTACACGGGCGTCCTCTTCGACGCGCTGGACGCCGCCTCGTTGTCGACTCCGGCGCGGCGCTGGCTCGGATCCCACGTCGCGATCCACTCCGCGCCGTTCGGGCCGATCGGTGCGCTCGATCCCATCCCGGCGTATCGTCTGGGCGCCTCGACGTCGCTTCCCGAGCTGCCGGCGCTGCGCCGCATCTGGGCGGCGACCGTCACGGAGCAGCTCGCCGCCGCAGCGCCGCGGTTCATCCTCGACCTCCGATCGGAGGCCTACGTCGCCCTCGGACCGGTGCCCGACAGCATCCGCTCGGCGTACGTCCGCGTGGTGACCGAGGGGGAGGACGGCGCCGTGCGCGCCCTCAACCACTTCAACAAGCACGCGAAGGGCGCATTCGTGCGCGCTCTGGCGGAGAGTCGGCCGCGCATCGGGTCGCTCGCGGCGCTGCAGCGGTGGGCGGATGCCGCGGGCGTGCGTCTGCGCGACGGCGCGAGCGGCGAACTCGAGCTGGTCGTCTGACGCGACCCCGTGTCGCCGCGTGACGCGGAGTCCGATATTGCCGTGACGCGCTACTGTCCGCGGCGGGGGCGTGCCGCTACCATGGCGATCGGTGGCGTGCGCCTCGCTCGCCGACAACTGTCACCCCGGAGGATCCAATGAACCCCCACCTGTACACCGACCCGTCGTACGGCGGCGCGATCATCGCGGCCTACATCGGCGTCGTGATCTTCTCCATCATCATCGGCATTGCCGCTTACGTCCTCAGCTCGTGGTTCCTGATGAAGATCTTCGACAAGGCGGGCGTGCAGGGGCGCTGGCGGGCGTGGGTTCCGGTCTACAACTTCATGGTCTTCAGCAAGCTGGGTGATCTGAGCCCGTGGCTGATCCTGATTGCGATCGGCGGCTCGATCGTGCTGGGCTGGATTCCGGTCATCGGCTGGATCATCGGCATCGCCTCGTTCCTGCTCACGCTGCTCGCCGCCTGGCGTGTGGGTCTCAAGCTGCAGAAGGAAGCCGTCTGGCTCATCCTGTACTTCTTCCTCAGTATCGTCTGGCTGGGCATCAACGCGTTCGACAAGTCGCGGTGGAACACCGCGATCCCGGCCGCGCCCTGGGCGGGTAACGGGTTCCTTTCCGACCGGACCACTTGGGCGGGCATCCCGAGCCAGGTGCCCGCGGGCGGGTACCCGGCCAACCCGGCGACCCAGCCCGGCTATGCCGCCCCCGGCGCGTACCCGCCGCCGGCCGGATACCAGCCGCCGCCCGCACC
This sequence comes from Microbacterium sp. Root61, assembly GCF_001427525.1. Taxonomy (NCBI): domain Bacteria; kingdom Bacillati; phylum Actinomycetota; class Actinomycetes; order Micrococcales; family Microbacteriaceae; genus Microbacterium; species Microbacterium sp. Root61. The sequence continues at coordinate 354,371 of NZ_LMGU01000002.1, forward strand.
GCCGGCCGGATACCAGCCGCCTGCAGCGCCTGCCGGGGCACCCGTGCCCCCGCCGGCCGCCGCACCGGTCCCGCCCGTCGTGCCCCCGGCTGCCCCGCAGTCGCCGGTCACGCCCGAGCCCCCGGCGGCTCCCGAGTCGCCTGCCGCTCCTGAGCCGCCTGCGGCTCCGGAAGAGCCCAAGGCCTGATCCACACTCAGTCCACGATGAGCCCCTCGACTCGCGAGGGGCTCATCGCCGTTTTCGCGCCGGTAGCGTAGAGCCATGACTACTTCCGCGCTGCGCCGCGTCGGCGCCTCCGGCTTGCTCGTATCCGCCGTCGGCCTCGGCTGCAACAATTTCGGCCGCCCCGGCACCACCAGCCAGACGCTCGAGGGCACGATCGCGGTGCTGGATGCCGCGATCGAGGCCGGCGTCACGTTCCTGGACACTGCGGACATGTACGGCGGGGAACCCGGGCAGAGCGAGACCCTGATGGGGGAGGCGCTGCAGGGCAAGCGCGACCGGGTCGTGCTGGCGACGAAGTTCGGTCACCCCGGCCGCGACATGGGGTACGCGACCAGGGCGTCGCAGGGATCACGGTCGTACATCCGCACCGCGGTCGAGGCATCCCTCACCCGTCTGAAGACCGACTGGATCGATCTGTACCAGCTGCACGTGCCGGATCCGGGCACACCCATCGAGGAGACGATCGCTGCCCTGGACGACCTCGTCCGCGAGGGCAAGATCCGCTACTACGGCCACTCGAACCTCGCCGGATGGCAGGTGGCCGAGGCCGACTTCTCCGCGGTGGGCCGCGGCAGCCGCTTCATCTCGGCGCAGAACCACTACTCGCTGCTGGCCCGCGGTGCCGAGCGCGAGGTCCTGCCGGCGGTGCGTCGCTTCGACCTCGGGTTCTTCCCGTACTTCCCGCTGTTCAACGGCCTGCTCACCGGCAAGTTCACCCGCCAGGGCGGTCCGGAGGGCAGCCGCATCATGGCGCAGCGCCCCCACCTGTGGCGGGATGCCCCGTGGGACGCGCTGGAGGAGTACCAGCGCTTCTGCGACCAGCGCGGCATCACGATGCTCGAGGCGACCTTCGGCTGGCTGCTCGCCCAGGAGGGGCTCTCCAGCGTCATCGCGGGCGCGACCACGCCGGAGCAGATCGCGGCGAACGCGCGCGCGGCGGCGGCCTGGACCCCGACCGCAGACGACCTGACGATCATCGACGGGCTGTTCCCGCTGCCGGCCGACCCCGCCGCGTAGGGGTCCGAGGGGCCTGTTCTCTGCAGGCGAACAGGCCCCACAGGTGGGAGTGAGTGCTCACTCACATAGAATTCGACGGTGACTCCTCCCGAATCCGTGAACGCCGCCGCAGCCGGCACCCGTGGCCGGGCGCGGGCGATGGCGCCGGAGGACCGGCGCGCGATGATCGCCGAGGCATCCATCCCGCTGTTCATCGAATACGGTCCCGGACTGACGACGCGTCAGATCGCCGAGCACCTCGGCATCGCGGAGGGCACGATCTTCCGTGCCTTCGGTGACAAGGACTCGTTGATCCGCGCCACGGTGGGCGCCTTCTTCGATCAGGCCCGACGGCAGCTGCCGTCCGGCCTCGTCGACTCCTCGCTGCCGCTCGCCGAGAAGGTGGCGCTGCTGGTCAGCAACGCCCGCATCCACATGCGCGGCGTGTTCGCCATGCTGGCGCTGATGGATCCGCACGACATCCCATCGGTCGTCGGCGAGCACGACGCCTCCGCGTTCGACGAGGCGGTCGCCGCGGCCTTCGCGCCCGATGCCGCAGAGCTCTCACTTCCCCTCGATCGACTCGGGGTGGTCGTTCGGATGGCTACGCTCGCCGCGTGGGCGCCGCATATGGGCGGCCAGCCGCGCCTCGACGAAGACGAACTCTCCCGATTCATCCTCTACGGCATCGCGGGTCAGCCCCGCGGGAAGGACTGACGTGCTCGGAAAACTCCTGGTGCGCTACCTGCGACCGGCGTGGCCCTTGATCCTCGCGGTCGTCGTGTTCCAGCTCGCACAATCGATCGCGTCGCTCATGCTGCCGACGCTCAACGCCGACATCATCGACAACGGTGTCGTCCAGGGGGACATCCCCTACATCTGGTCCACAGGCGCCCTCATGCTCGGGATCAGCCTCGTGCAGGTCGTGTGCGCGATCATCGCCGTCTACTTCGGCTCGCGCCTTGCCATGGGGATGGGGCGCCAGCTGCGCTCCGACCTGTTCCACCGCGTGGTGGCCTTCTCCCAGCGCGAAGTCGGGCAGTTCGGCGCGCCCTCGCTGATCACCCGCAACACGAACGACGTGCAGCAGGTGCAGATGCTCGTGCAGGTGTCGGCGACGCTGATGGTGTCCGCTCCGATCCTCGCCATCGGCGGCGTGATCTTCGCCGTGCAGCAGGACGTCGGGCTCTCCTGGCTGATGGCCGTCGCGATCCCGATCCTGCTCATCATCGTCTCGCTCATCGTCGTGCGCATGGTGCCCGCCTTCCAGCAGATGCAGAAGCGCATCGACCGGGTCAACCAGATCCTGCGCGAGCAGCTCACCGGCATCCGCGTCGTGCGCGCCTTCGTGCGCGAGAACGAGGAGCGCGCGCGGTTCGCCGACGCGAGCGAGGGCGTCATGGTGACCGCCACGCGCGCCGGCAACCTGATGGCGCTCATGTTCCCCGCCGTGATGCTCGTGATGAACCTCTCCAGCGTCGCGGTCATCTGGTTCGGCGCCTACCAGGTGCAGAACGACGGTGTGCAGATCGGCACGCTGTTCGCCTTCCTGAACTACCTGATGCAGATCCTGATGGGCGTCATGATGGCGACGTTCATGTTCGTGATGATCCCGCGCGCAGCGGTGTGTGCGAACCGCATCGGCGAGGTGCTCGACACCGAGCCGTCCGTCGCGGCACCGCACGTCCCGGCATCCGCCCCCGTGCCTGCCGGACGCATCGAGTTCGACCATGCCGACTTCACCTACCCCGGCGCCGACGATGCCGTGCTGCACGACATCACGTTCACCGTCGAGCCCGGCACCACGACGGCGATCATCGGATCCACAGGCGCCGGCAAGACCACCCTCATCGGTCTGGTGCCGAGGCTGTTCGACGTCACCGGCGGCGCCGTGCGCGTCGACGGCGTCGATGTCCGCGAGTACGACCCCGACGAGCTGTGGCAGCGCGTCGGGCTGGTGCAGCAGCGCGCGTTCCTGTTCTCCGGGACGATCGCCTCGAACCTTCGCTACGGTGATGCCTCGGCCACAGACGAGGACCTGTGGCGCGCGCTCGAACTGGCCCAGGCGAAGGACTTCGTCGCCGCCATGCCCGAGCAGCTCGAGGCGCCGATCGCCCAGGGCGGCACGAACGTCTCGGGCGGGCAGCGGCAACGGCTCGCGATCGCCCGCGCCTTGGTGAAGCGGCCCGAGATCTACATCTTCGACGACTCGTTCTCGGCGCTCGACCTGCGCACCGACCGGGCGCTCCGGCTCGCCCTGGACACCCACCTGCCCGACGCCGCACGACTGGTCGTGGCGCAGCGCGTCTCGACCATTCAGCACGCCGACCAGATCATCGTGCTCGAGCACGGGCGCATCGTCGGAACCGGCACGCACGACGAACTCGTCGAGACGTGCGAGACCTATAAGGAGATCGTGGATTCCCAGCTCTCGGCGGAGGCGGCGGCATGAGCGGCGCAGGGGACTCGAAGCCCGCTGCGGCCCCCGCACCGCGCGGGCCGATGGGCGGCGGCCCGATGGGGCGCGGGGGCGCAGGCGCCCCGGTGCAGAAGGCGCAGAACTTCGGTCCCAGTGCGAAGCGCCTCCTCGGCACGCTGCGCGTCGACCTCACCAAGATCATCGTCGTCATCGGGTTCGGGGTCATCAGCGTCGCGCTGACGGTGCTCGGCCCGTGGCTGCTCGGTCAGGGCACGAACATCGTCTTCGCGGGATTCGTCTCGCTGCAGATGCCCCCGGGACTCACCAAGCAGCAGGTCATCGACCAGCTCGTCGCGAGCGGTCAGCAGCAGCAGGCCGACATGATCGCGCCGATGAACTTCACGCCCGGTGCCGGCATCGACTTCACGGCGCTCGGATGGATCCTCGCACTGGTGCTGGCCATCTACCTGGCCGCCAGCGTGTTCAGCTGGCTGCAGGCGTACATCCTCAACGGTGTCGTCCAGCGCGCCATGCACCGCCTGCGCATGCAGGTGGAGGAGAAGGTGCACCGCCTCCCGCTGTCGTACTTCGACCGGATCCAGCGCGGCGAGCTGCTCAGCAGGGTCACCAACGACGTCGACAACATCGGCCAGACGATGCAGCAGACGCTGTCCCAGGTCATCGTGTCGCTGCTCACCGTCCTCGGCGTGATGGTCATGATGTTCCTGATCTCGCCGCTGCTGGCGGCGATCGCGCTCGTCACGATCCCGCTGACGATCCTGATCACGGTGCTGGTCGCGCGACGCTCGCAGAAGCTGTTCGTCGCGCAGTGGAAGGCCACCGGCATCCTGAACGCCCGCGTCGAGGAGACCTTCTCGGGCCACTCGATCGTGAAGGTGTTCGGCCACCAGAAGGAGGTCGAGTCCGACTTCGGCGACGAGAACGACGAGGTCTACCGCGCGAGCTTCGGCGCGCAGTTCCTGTCCGGCGTGATCATGCCGGCGATGATGTTCATCGGCAACCTGTCGTATGTCGCGATCGCGGTGGTCGGCGGCCTGCAGGTGGCCGCGGGGCTGCTCTCGATCGGTGATGTGCAGGCGTTCATCCAGTACTCGCGCCAGTTCACCCAGCCGCTCAGCCAGCTCGGCTCGATGGCCAACCTGCTGCAGTCGGGCGTCGCCAGCGCGGAGCGCGTGTTCGAGTTCCTGGACGAGGACGAGCAGAGCGCCGATCCGGATCCGGCGCAGACCGCCCCCGACTCGGCGAGCGAGCTGCGATTCGAGAATGTGTCGTTCCGCTACTCGCCCGACAAGCCCCTCATCGACGGACTGAGCCTCGCCGCGCTGCCGGGCAGCACGGTCGCGATCGTGGGACCCACCGGCGCGGGCAAGACCACGCTGGTGAACCTCATCATGCGCTTCTACGACGTGGACTCGGGCACGATCTCACTGAACGGCGTCGACACCCACGCCATGACCCGTGACAATCTGCGTGCGCGCACCGGCATGGTCCTGCAGGACACCTGGCTGTTCTCCGGGACGATCCGCGAGAACATCGCCTACGGACGACCGGATGCCTCGGAGGAGGAGATCGTCGCGGCGGCCACGGCCGCCTACGTCGACCGATTCGTGCACGCACTGCCCGACGGCTACGACACCGTTCTGGACGACGAGGCGACGAACCTCAGTGTGGGGGAGCGGCAGCTGATCACGATCGCCCGGGCGTTCCTGGCTGATCCGCGCATCCTCATCCTGGACGAGGCGACCAGCTCGGTGGACACCCGTACCGAGCTGCTCATCCAGCGGGCGATGGTGCGCCTGCGTGAAGAGCGCACGGCGTTCGTCATCGCGCACCGTCTCTCCACGATCCGCGATGCCGATCTGATCCTCGTGATGGAGGACGGCGCGATCGTCGAGCAGGGCACGCACGATGAGCTGCTGCTGGCGAAGGGGGCCTACTGGCGCCTGTACAACGCCCAGTTCGAGGCGCCGGTCGATGAGGGCGAGCCCGTGCCCGTGGGCGCGCCCCCCGCGGGTGTCGAGTTCGCCGCGGATGTGGAGGGCTTCGAATCGTCGCCCGAGGAGTGAGGCGTCGCCGGTTCGGAAACCCATCGTCCACTAGGCTGTCACCACAATGCGCGTACCGCTTCGGCGGGAAGCCGTCGGCATTTACGGGGAGGACGAAGGCGTGACCGAAGTGTCGACCCATTCGCATTCCGTTGCCGCGCGTGGCGGGCCGATCGAGCTGACCTGGGCCGCCGCGACCGACACCGGTCGGCGTCGCGAGGCAAATCAGGACGCGTTCCTGGCCGTCTATCCGCTCTTCGTGGTGGCCGACGGCATGGGCGGCCACATCGGCGGCGAGATCGCCAGTGCGAGCACCGTCGATCGGCTGCGTCCGCTCGCGGAGTCCGGTGCCGTGACGACCAAGGCGATCGAGAAGGCGCTGGCGAAGGCCGTCAAGGACATCGCCTCGCACCCCGAGACGACCGATGAGGGCACCGGCACGACCGTGACGGGGGTGTTCCTCGACGTCAGCGGCGCGGCCGCGCACTGGGTCACGCTCAACATCGGCGATTCGCGCGTCTATCTCGTGCGGGACGGCTCCATCGTCCAGATCACGACCGACCACTCGGTCGTGCAGGAATTGGTCGCCTCCGGTCGGCTCAGCCCCGAAGAGGCCGAGAACCACCCGTACGGCAACGTCATCACGCGCGCGGTCGGACCGAGCGAGAGCGTCACCCCCGACTACGTGCGACTCGACGTGGTCGACGGCGACCGGTTCGTGATCTGCTCCGACGGGTTGACCAAGGAACTCACCGACTACGGCATCCAGCATTTCCTCGCCGAGCACGCCGACCCCGCCCCTGCGGTCGAGGCCATGCTCGAGGCGGCGCTGGAGAACGGCGGTCGCGACAACATCTCGATCATCGTGCTCAATGCCTCGGTGCCCGGGTCCCCCCGCGCGGCCGACACACAGGGTGAGCGGGCCGACATCGAGCCGTCGGACGCCACCGTGCCGGTGCCCGTGACCGGCTCCTCCCCAGCCTGACGTCGACCCGGCCCGACCCACGGGTCGCCGATCGCGCGTACTCGCCTGGATCCGCGCGGCATTGACTGGGCGGATGGTCAGCACCTTCACCCCACGGCCGGCCGCGGTCGATGCCCGCACGCCGCCCGGTGGTCGCACGGTCGCACTGCGTCCGATGGATCCCGCCGTGCACGAGGCCGCACGGCTGGTGCTGCCTCCGACGTGGACCCGGCCTCCCCGCCCGCCGCTGCCGGTCCTCGCCTCCGTCGTCCCGCTCCTCGGGGCCGTCGTGCTGTGGCTGGTCACCGGATCGATCCTCTCGCTCTGGCTCGCCCTCCTCGGCCCGCTCATCGGCGCCGCGACGATGCTCGACGGCGTGCGCGGGGCACGACGGGCGCGCACGCACGCGGGGAGGGCGGCGGATGACGCGCGTGCGGCCGTCGCCGTCGCGATCGTCGAGCGGCACGGTGCAGAGCGGCTGCGGCGATGGGCGCGGCACCCCGACGTCGCGCACTTCGTGGCGCACGACGATGAGGTGTGGCGTGCCGTGCCGGGCCGGGCGGATGCCCTGGTGGTCGGTGCCGGCGCAGCGGCCAGCGAGCTGCGCGTGGACGGCGGTGAGGACGACCCGGCATCCCGCGAGATCCGGGCACGTGCGGCGATCCTGACGGAGGCTCCGGTGCTCCTGCCGGTCGGCGCGGGGATCGCCGTACTGGGACCGGCCGTGCTCGCCGATGCCGTGGTGCGCGGCCTGGCGCTCCAGCTGTGCCTGAGTGCGCCACCGGGCGAGGTGGAACTCACGCTCGGACGCGGGGGCGCGGGGCACGCATGGGCCGAGCAGCTGCCGCACAGCCGCATGCCCGGGCGCACGGTGCTGGCGGTCCTCGGACCCGACGACGCGGTCCCGGCCGACGCCGATGCCGTACTGGTGAGCGCGCGCGAAGCGGGACCCACACCGCCGCGGTGCGCCGCGGTCCTCACCGTCCATTCGCCGCAGCGCGCCCGTCTGGACTACGCGGGACGTGTGCAGGAGGTCGCCGTCGAGGCGGTGGCCCCCGCGCAAGCCGCGTCTATCGCCGGCAGCCTGGCGGAGCGGGCTGGGACCGTCCTCGGACAGCGGGAGGAGACTTCCACGGTGCTCCTGGCCTCCCTCCTGCCGCAGGAGTCCTCAGGGCCCCGGGAGGGGCTCTCCGCGGTCATCGGCGTCGACGTCGGTCACCCCTTCGCCGTCGACCTCGTCGCCGACGGCCCGCACGCGGTCGTCGCCGGGGTGACGGGCTCGGGCAAGAGTGAGCTGCTGATCACCTGGATCCTGTCGCTGTGCGCCACGTACACGACGCGCGAGGTCAGCTTCCTTCTCGCGGACTTCAAGGGCGGGACGGCGTTCGACGCCCTGGCCGACGTTCCGCACGTCACCGGAGTCATCACCGACCTCGACGGGGCCGGGGCGCGGCGGGCGATCGAGAGCCTCCGCGCCGAGGTGCGCTGGCGGGAGGCCGAACTCGCCCGCGTCGGGGCACGGGACGTGCGAGACGCACGCGCGGAGCTGCCGCGCCTGGTGATCGTCGTCGACGAGTTCGCGGCGCTGCTGGACGGCCACCCGGAACTGCACGCGGTCTTCACCGACGTGGCGGCGCGCGGGCGGGCGCTCGGGATGCACCTCATCCTCGGCACGCAGCGCGTGGCCGGCGTCGTCCGCGATGCGCTGCTGGCCAACTGTCCGCTGCGGGTCAGCCTGCGCGTCACCGATCCGATCGACAGCCGCGCGGTGGTCGGCACCGATCACGCGGCCCAGCTGCCCGGCGGCGCACCGGGGCGCGGCATCGCCTTCGTCCGGCGCTCGGGCGATCGCAGCCCGACCCGAATCCGGGTGGCGCTCACCGTGCCGGCGGACATCGCCGCGGTGCGGGACCGCGACGGGGGAGTGCGTCCGCGTCGTCCGTGGCTGCCGGAGCTGCCTGCGCTGGTTCGGCTCGACGACGTGCGCGGTCCGGATGCCGGGGGCGAGCTCGTCCTCGGCCTCGTCGACGAGCCGGAGCTGCAGCGCCAGCGCCCGGCGGTGCTCGGTGTCACCGACCGCGGACTCCTCATCGTCGGCGGAGCCGGCACGGGCAGGACCACGATCCTGCGCGCGATCGCCGCTCAGGTACCGGCGGAGGCGGTGTGGGTGGACTCGACGCCCGAGCGGGCGTGGGATGCGCTCGCCGCCCTGACCGAGCGTCCCGCGCCGCGCGGAACGGTGCTCCTGATCGACGACCTCGACGCGCTGGCCACGCGATTCCCGCACGAGTACGCGATGGTCGTGACCGAGCGCATCGAGCGCCTGCTGCGTGGGGCGGGGGATGCCGGGATCTTCGTCGCGGTCGCTATGCAGCGGCCGACCGGCGCGGCCGCGCGATTCGCCGAGCTGCTGCCGCACCGTGCCGTCCTCGCGATGCCGTCACGGGCCGAGTACATCGCCGCCGGCGGAGAGTCCGCCCACCACACGCCCGACGCCCCGGCCGGACGGGGCCGGCTGGACGGTCGCGCAGTGCAGTTCTGCGTCGCCACCGACCTCGACCCGGAGCGCAGCGCTGCCGCCGCGCTCGACGCATGGTTCCCGTCATCCGGCATCACGGGCTTCGTCGGCCGCCGCTCCGCGGCCACGCGCGAGGTGCTCGCGGCATGGCAGTCCCGAGGGGCGCGCGTCATCCCCGTCGAGGATGCGGTGCGTGACATCCAGGCACCGACTCCGGGGGAGGCCCTGGTCATCGCGGGCGATCCGGACCAATGGCAGCGGCACTGGTCGCTGCTGGCGCAGGTGCGCGGAGATCACGATCTCGTCATCGATGCGGCCTGCCAGGCCGAGTACCGCCTGATCGCCGGAGAACGCGATCTGCCGCCGTACTGCGCGCCGGGCGGGGCCCGCGCGTGGCTGCGCAAGGCGGACGGGCATCCGCAACGGATCGCTCTCCCCGGCGCCGACCTGCAGTTAGCTCTTGACCGCGTCTGAGCGCGCGCCGTACGGTCAGCGTGTGGCAACCACTCCGATCGACCTTTCCCGACCCGAGGGCAAGGGGCTGGCAGCAGGGACGCTGGGACTGTGGGGGTCGACCGTCATCGGTCTCGCCTCCACCGCGCCGGTCTACTCCCTCGTGGCCACCCTGGGCTTCGTGGTGCTCGCCGTCGGCGCTCAGGCGCCCATCGCGTTCGTCATCGCGTTCATCCCGATGCTCTTCATCGCCTTCGCCTACCGCGAGCTCAACAACGAGATCCCGGACTGCGGCACCACGTTCACGTGGGGCACCAAGGCGTTCGGGCCATGGGTGGGCTGGATGGGCGGGTGGGGCGTCGCCGTGGCAGGCATGGTCGTGCTCGCGAACCTCGCGCAGATCGCGGGCATCTACTTCTGGGCGCTCATCGACGGGATCGTGCGCACGTCGCCCGACGCGCTCCTGGCCGAGAACGTCCCCCTCGTCACCGCGACCGGTGTGGTCTTCATCGCGCTGATGACCTGGGTGAGCTGGCGCGGGGTGGAGATCGGCGAGCGGATCCAGAACGTCCTGCTCGCGATCCAGTACCTGGCCCTCGCCATCTTCGTCGTGGCCGCGCTCTGGCAGTTCTTCGCCGGCACCGCGCCGAACCCCACGCCGTTCGACTGGTCGTGGTTCAACCCGTTCGCCTTCACGGAGTGGGGCGGGTTCGTCGAGGCGATCCTGCTCGCACTGTTCATCTACTGGGGCTGGGACACCTGCCTCGCGCTCAACGAGGAGACCAAGGACCCCAAGCGCATTCCGGGCCGCGCGGCGCTGCTGACCACGGTGATCCTGCTGTTCACCTACGTCGGGGTCACCATCGCGGCGATGATGTACGCCGGACTGGGCACCGACGGCACCGGCCTCGGCAACGAGGCCAACGCCGACGATTTCTTCCTCGCGATCAAGGACGGCCTGCTCGGCCCGGTGGGCTGGATGCTGATCGTCGCCGTCATGATCTCCGCGATCTCATCGACACAGACGACGATCCTGCCGACGGCGCGCGGCACGCTGGCCATGGCCGCGTACAAGGCGCTGCCGAGGAAGTTCGCCACGGTGCATCCGCGGTTCAAGACGCCGTCGTTCTCCACACTGGTGATGGGCATCGTCGCGATCGTCTACTACGTCGGCATGACCCTCATCAGCGACAACATCCTGCAGGACTCGATCCTGTCGCTGGGGCTCGCGATCGCGTTCTACTACGCCATCACGGGATACGCGTGCGTCTGGTACTTCCGTCGCGAGCTGTTCGCGTCGGCGAGGAACTTCTTCTACAAGTTCCTCTTCCCGCTGCTCGGAGCGCTGATGCTCACCTATGCGTTCGTCCAGTCCGCGATCGACATGTACGACGTCGACTACGGCTACACGGTCCTGCTCGGTGTCGGAGGCACGTTCGTGCTCGGCATCGGGTCGCTCGCGTTCGGCGTGCTGCTGATGGTCCTGTGGTTCCTGTTCCCGCGCGCGAAGGCCTTCTTCCGCGGCGAGAGCCTCAACCGCGAGACGCCCGTGCTCGTTCCGGAAGACCCGGCGGACTACAGCCGCTCGATCGACGGCGGGCTCGTCTAGATCCGGGTCCACGTCCCGGAACCCACGATCTCATAACGGTTCGCCCGATCGATGCGGCGCCCGCATACGATGACAGCGTCCGAAGTCCGCGACTGACGAAGGGAGTCCGAAATGGCCCAGCCTGCTGTGCGCTGTTGCCGCATCCCTTCCCTCGAGGCCGCCGCCTGACATCACCGGTGGCCTCCGTTCCCGGAGCTTCCCACCCATGTCTTTCGACACCCCCTTCGGCGCGTCCGCTGACTCTTTGCAGTTCCTCCTCGACGAGCCCGAGCCCGGGCAGCGCTGGTCCACGTGGCCGGCGACCACACCTACCGAGCGCGGGCCGCGTCCGCATCCCGACTGGCTCGTGACCTCCGCCGCCGCATTCGACACCGAACTCGGCATCGTCAAGACAGGCAAGGAGGCCGACGTCTTCCTCCTGGAGCGCGCGATCCCGCGCACCGGCGGCTGCCTCCTCGCGGCGAAGCGCTACCGCGGCGCCGATCGCTCCGACTTCCATCGCTCGCACCAGTACGAAGAAGGGCGGCGGCACCGCAACTCCCGCGATGACCGTGCCGTGGCGGGGAAGACGGCGCACGGTCGCGCCGTCTCCGCGGCGCACTGGGCCGGGAACGAGTTCACCGCTCTGTGCGCGGCGTGGGATGCCGGTATCCCCGTTCCCTATCCGGTGCAGGTGAGTGGGACCGAACTGCTGATGGAGTTCGTCGGCGACGGGCGCACCGCCGCCCCACGACTCGCCCAGGCGCGGCTCACGCCCGCCGAGTACTCCGACGCGTTCGCACAGGTCGTGGCGATCCTGACCGTGTTCGCGCGTGCCGGCTTCGCGCACGGCGATCTGTCGGCCTACAACCTGCTCTTCCACGCGGGCCGGGTCGTCGTGATCGACCTGCCGCAGATCGTCGACCTCGCGGCCAATCCGAGCGCACTCGACTTCCTGCACCGCGACGTCGTCAACGTGTGCACCTGGTTCGCGCGTCGCGGCACGTCGACCGACCCGGAAGCCATGTTCGCCGAGCTGCTGGCCCAGCTCTGGTGAGCCGGGCCGCGGCGATCAGCCCAGGGCGTGGTCGATCGAGCCGGCCACCAGCCCGTGCGCCGTCGCCACACCCGTGTTGACCACGGCGCCCTCGGTCGTGTTCAAGCCGAGCGCGAGTGCCGGGTTGGTGCGCAATGCCTCTCTCCAGCCCATGCCCGCGATCTGCCGGATGTACGGCAGCGTCGCGTTGGTGAGCGCCGACGTCGACGTGTTCGGCACCGCACCGGGCATGTTCGCGACGCAGTAGAACACCGTGCCGTGCACCGGGAAGGTGGGGTCGGCGTGTGTGGTCGGGTGGGTGTCCTCGAAGCAGCCGCCCTGGTCCACGGCGATGTCGACCAGGACGCTGCCCGGACGCATGCGCGCGACCGTCGCGTTGGTGACGAGCTTGGGGGCCTTCGCCCCCGGGATCAGGACCGATCCGATGACCAGGTCGGAGTCCTCCACCGCGCGATCGAGGTCGAGCTGGTTCGACGCCGCCGTCTTGACGCGGCCCTGGAAGTGGTCGTCGAGATAGCGCAGGCGCTGGATGTTCGTGTCGAAGACGGTGACGTCCGCGCCGAGGCCGACCGCGATCACCGCCGCATTGGCGCCGGCCACGCCGCCGCCGATGACGGTGACCTTCGCGGGACGGGTCCCCGGCACGCCGGACATCAGCAGCCCGAGTCCGCCCTGCGAGCGCAGCAGCGTGTTGGCGCCCACGATCGGTGCGAGTCGGCCGGCGACCTCGCTCATCGGCGCGAGCAGCGGCAGCCCGCCGCCGGGGAGCTGGACGGTCTCGTACGCGATCGCGGTGACACCGGAGGCTACGAGGCTGTCGGTCAGCGGACGGTCCGCCGCGAGATGCAGGTACGTGAAGAGCACAAGGTCGGCACGGAAGTAGCCGTACTCGCTCGCGATCGGCTCCTTGACCTTGAGCAGCAGCTCCGCATGCGCCCACACGGTCGCCGCATCGGCCTCGAGCGTCGCACCGGCCGCCTCGTACTCGGCGTCCGACATCGACGAGCCCGCACCTGCGCCGCGCTGCACCATCACTTCATGGCCGGCGCGGACCAGGTCGTGCACGCCCGCAGGGGTCAGCGCGACGCGGTACTCGTTGTTCTTGACTTCACTCGGGACAGAGATCCTCATTGACGTGCCCTTTCCGCTCCTCGTAGGAGCGCCTTTAGAAAGCGGGGCGGATCGCCCCGACATCCGTGCCGCCGCCGAGTACCGACAGCGGAAGCATGTTCATCGCGTCGGAGACATCGGATGCCGCCAGTGCACCGGCGCGCTCCAGCAGGCGCAGCGCGACAGCGGTCGCCGCCCGTCCGCTGCCGTCGAGCATCTTGAGGGCCACCGTGGTGCCGTCCGGGGCGACCATGACCATGACGCCTTCGGCGCCGCCCTTCGCGAAGACGCCGAGGCGCTCGATGACGATCGTGTCGGCACGACCCGGTCCGTCGATCGTCCACGGGTTCTCGCGCACGGCGCGCACCATCGTGCCCGCGCTGCGGTGCAGCGCGAACGGGGACCGCTCGGACGAGTTGCCGATGCGATGGATGGCGCGTGCCAGGCCGAGCAGGCTCATGCCGTACACGGGCGCCCCGCAGCCGTCGATCGCGGTGGCGGTGACCTTCTCGCCGATCAACCGCTCGATGACGTCGCGGATGTGGACCTGCAGCGGATGCTCGGGATCGAGGTAGCCGTCGGTGTCCCACCCGTTGGTGACGCAGGTCAGCAGCATCGCGGCGTGCTTGCCCGAGCAGTTCATACGGATGCGGGATGACTCGGCGTGATCGCGCACCATCTCGTCACGGGTGCGCTGATCGAGTGGCCACGAGACCGGGCAGGCCAGCGCGTCTTCGTTCAGTCCGGCCGCGGCGAGCACGTCACGGACCACCGCGACGTGGCGGTCGGTGCCGGAGTGGCTCGCGGTGGCCAGGGCCAGACGCTCGCCCTCCAGCGGTGCGCCGGCCGACAGGCACGCGAGGGCCTGCAGCGGCTTGAGGCTGGAGCGGGGGAGGATCGGGGTCGTCGTATCGCCGAGCTGCACGGAGATCGTGCTGTCGGGGGCGAGGACGATGGCCGAGCCGGCATGGCGAGACTCGACGAACCCGCTCCGTTCGACCACGGCAAGCTCGACGGCATCAGCGACGGAGAAGGTCTGCGGCACGCAGCAAGCCTACCGCCGCGGGGGAGCGTCCCACCGCTGGTCGTGCGTGCGCGTGCGAGACTGGGCGCATGTTCGGTGAGCATCGATATGCCGTGACGGCGACCTGGACGGGCGACCGCGGAACGGGCACCAGCGGGTACCGCGACTACGACCGCTCCGTGACGCTCGACATCGCGGGGAAGCCGTCGCTGCCCGCCTCGGCCGACAAGCCGTTCCGGGGCGATCCGACACGCTGGAACCCCGAAGACCTGCTCCTCGCCGCCCTCAGCGAATGCCACCTGCTGTCGTACCTGCACGCGTGTGTGCAGGCCGGCGTCGTGGTCGTCGGCTACGAGGACCAGGCATCCGGTCTGATGATCGAGGACGGCAAGGGCGGTGGCGCGTTCACCGAGGTCATCCTGCGCCCGCGGGTGACGGTCGCGGAGGAGTCGATGGTGGAGGCGGCGACCGCGGCGCACGCGCAGGCGAACGCCTGGTGCTTCATCGCGAACTCGGTCAGCTTCCCGGTCCACCACGAACCGGTGATCCTCGTCGCGAGCTGAGGCTCAGCGGCGCTCGTGCGGCAGGACCTGCTTGATGCGCTCGATCGGCGAATGCGCCGGCACTTCGTTGTACGCGTTGGCGAGTTCCTGTCCCGACAGGGCGTGGATCGCCGCCATGATGTCGTCGGTGGCCAGGCGGCGTGCGCGTCCGGAGTTGGCCCCGTGGTGTGAAAGATCCAGCGGTTCGCCGAACTTGACCGTGATGCGCTTGTTGATCGCGGGGACCTTGGCGCCGACCGGCATCACTTCATCGGTGCCGATGAGTCCGACGGGCACGACGGGCGCCCCGGTCTCCAGCGCGAGGAAGGCGACGCCCGTGCGGCCCTTGTACAACCGGCCGTCGAGCGACCGGGTTCCCTCCGGGTAGAGCGCGACGGCCTTGCCGGCCTCCAGGAGCATCCGCTGCTGATCGAGCGCGTCCAGGGCGGCCTGCCCGGCGCCGCGTTTGACGGGGATGGCACCGATCGCGGTGAAGAACTCGCGGCTCAGCCATCCCTTGACGCCCGTGCCGTCGAAGTAGGTCGACTTCGCCAGGAAGTGCACGGGACGGGGCGCCGCGACCGGGATGGCGATGGAGTCGATGAAGGAGAGGTGGTTGCTCGCGAAGATCACGGGGCCGTCCATGGGGACGTTCGAGGTGCCCTCGATGCGCGGCCGATAGATGACACGAGCCAACGGGGTGATGACGAATCGGCCCAGCGCGTAGGTGGCCCCCATCCGCTGGACGGGCGCCGATTCGGCGGTGCCGTCGTCGGACACGTCCGCCTTTTCGGGCGCTGGCGTCTCCTGGGAACTCACCCGTCGAGGGTACTCCCGATTCCATTCCCCGCAGGGCATGCCGAGTTTCCCAGCGGGGTCTTAGGAAAAGTAGGGGAGGATGGAGACCTCCTTCCCCTTCACCTTGAGGTCCATCGTGCGCCTTCGCCCGCTTGCCACTGTGTCCATCGCCGCCGCCGCCGTGCTTCTGCTGGCCGGCTGCAGTTCCGCCGCCACGCCGGACGCGTCCGGATCGCCGAGCCCCTCCGCCTCGGCCGTCGACCTGTGTGCGGCCACCGCACCCTCGGGCGCGGCATCCGAGTCCGTGACCGTGGAGGGCGAGCCCGGCACCGAGTCCACCGCGACCTTCACCGCGCCGCTGGACATCACCGAGCTCGAGCGCACCGTGATCTCGGAAGGCACCGGCGACCCCGTCGAGGCCGGCCAGCTGATCACATACGCGCTGACCGCGTTCAGCGCCGAGACCGGCGAGAAGCTCGGCGCCGTCGGCTACAAGGAGGGCGAGATCCTGCCCGCGCAGATCTCCCCGGACAACCCGCTTGGTCAGGTCATCGGCTGCTCGACCCCCGGCACCCGCCTGGTCGCCACCTTCCCGGCGAGCGACTCCGCCGCCGGCGAGGTCTACATCTTCGACTTCCTCTCGGTCGTCCCCGACGCCGCGTGGGGCGAGCCCGTCGCACCCGTCGACGGCATGCCCACGGTGAAGCTGGATGAGTCGGGTGCGCCGACCATCACGATCCCCGACACCGACCCGCCGACCGAGGTCGAGATCGCCAACCTCAAGACCGGCGACGGTCCGGTCGTGGTCTCCGGCGACCAGGTGCTGGTGCAGTACACCGGCGTGAAGTGGTCGGACGGCACCGTCTTCGACTCCAGCTGGGAGAACGGCGCACCGGCCGCGTTCCAGACGACCGCGGTCGTCGAGGGCTTCAAGCAGGCGCTCGAGGGTCAGACCGTCGGCTCGCAGGTACTCGTGGTCGTGCCCCCCGCCTTCGGTTACGGCGCGAGCGAGGGTCACGAGCTGCAGAAGGAGACCCTCGTCTTCGTCGTGGACATCCTCGGAACGCAGCACCCGAACGCATAGTCGCGCACATCGACTGATCGACGCGCCGCATCCCGCCGTTAGGCTGACGGGATGCGGCGCGTCATTGTTTTGGGATCGACCGGCTCCATCGGGACCCAGGCTCTGGAAGTCATCCGATCCAATCCGCGGCGGTTCGAGGTGGTCGGCCTCGCCGCCGGCACGGACCGCGCGACGATGCAGGCCCAGGCCGACGAGTTCGGCGTCGAGTACACCGCGCTGGGCGCGGTCGAGGCCGAACAGCTGGTGCGCGACGTCGAGGCGGACGTCGTGCTCAACGGCATCACCGGCTCGGTCGGGCTCGGCCCGACCCTGGCGGCGCTGAAGTGCGGGCGCACGCTCGCGCTGGCCAACAAGGAGTCGCTCATCGTCGGCGGCGCGCTGGTGACCGCGCTCGCCGCCCCGGGGCAGATCGTGCCGGTGGATTCGGAGCACTCCGCGATCGCACAGGCGCTGCGCTCGGGCGACCGCAGCGAAGTGCGCCGACTCGTGCTGACGGCATCCGGCGGGCCCTTCCGAGGGCGCTCGGCCGAAGAGCTGCGCGATGTCACCCCGGCTCAGGCCCTCGCGCACCCGACGTGGGACATGGGTCGCGTGGTCACGACGAATTCCGCGACGCTCATCAACAAGGGCCTCGAGGTTATCGAGGCGCACCTGCTGTTCGACGTCGACTACGACGACATCGACGTCGTCGTGCACCCGCAGTCGATCGTGCACTCGATGGTCGAGTTCATCGACGGATCCACCATCGCGCAGGCCTCGCCTCCCGACATGAAGCTGCCGATCTCGCTGGGGTTGGACTGGCCGAACCGGATCGGCGGTGTCGGGCGTCCGCTGGACTGGAGCGCCGCGACATCCTGGACCTTCGAACCGCTCGATGACACTGCGTTCCCCGCAGTGGTGCTCGCCAAGCAGGCCGGTCGCGCGGGACGGACCTACCCGGCGGTGCTCAACGCGGCGAACGAGGAGGCCGTGGAGGCCTTCCACGAGGGCCGGCTGTCCTTCCCCGGCATCGTCGAGACCGTGACGCGCATCGTCGAGTCGCACGAGGCTCCCGAGACCCTGACGCGTGAGAGCCTCATCGAGGCCGAGCGGTGGGCGCGGGAAGCCGCCAATCGCGCGATCGCGAAGGCCGGCTGAGCCCGCTCAGTCGATCGGTCGGGTCGGGTCCGAGGCGATGATCCGGTCGGCCGGGTACGGCACCGGCCAGTGCGGCTCGGGCACGGGCCATCCGGCGTTCTGGAGGGCGCGACGGGCGAGCTCGCGGGCGGAGTACGGCGCGCGGGTGCCGCGGATGTCGCGGTAGTCCTGGTGACCGGGGCCGGCCCAGAGGATCGCGTCGCCGTCGCCGACGAGCTTGACGGCCTCGACGATGGCGCGCTCCGGCGGCGAGAACTCGTGGATCTCGGCGTCGGGCCGCGCCATCCGTGCGCCCTCGATGAGGGTCGCGCGGATCGACTCGGGGTTCTCGAAGCGCGGGTGGTGGTCGGTGATCACGAGGATGTCGCTGCCCTCGACGCCGGTGCGCCCCATGTCGTGGCGCTTGGTCGCGTCGCGGTCGCCGTCGGCGCCGAAGAGCATGACGACCTTGCCGGGCGTGACGCGACGCACCGCCGCGAGCGTCTTCTCGAACGCGTCGGGGGAGTGCCCGAAGTCGACGAAGACGGCAGGACCGCGGTCGCCCGAGACGCGCTCGGTGCGGCCGGGCAGGTGCGCGTCGATGCGCTGACCCTCGAGCGCGGCGACGAGGTCGTCCCACGCGTACCCGGCCTCGAGGATCATGACGATCGCGAGCCCGGCGTTCGCGGCCATGTGCTCGCCGATCACCGGGACGGTCGTGCGCAGTGTGCGTCCCTCGGGTCCGACGAGTTCGAAGCGAGTGCCGTCCTGGTGCTCCTCGAGCACGGTGACGACCCAGTCGGCACCGGCCGCAGCATCCCGATCCGCCGCGATGTCGGGCGTGCCGACCGTGACGTACGGCACCTCGCAGCGGGCGGCGACCTCGAGCCCCGGGCTCGAGTCCAACGAGATCACGGCGCGACGCGCGCGGTCGGCGTGGAACAGCGGAAGCTTCGCCTCGAAGTACTCGCGCATGTCGGCGTAGTCGTCGAGGTGGTCGTGGCTGAGGTTGGTGAACCCGGCGACATCGAACACGATGCCGTCCACGCGACGACGGCTGAGCGCCTGGGCGCTGACCTCGACGGCGACGGCCTCGACGCCGCGCTCGCGCATCAGGGCGAGGAGGGCGTGCATCTCGGATGCCTCGGGCGTGGTCAGGCGGGAGACGATGACGTGCCCGGCGATGTGCCGCTCCGCGGTGGAGGAGAGGCCGGTGACGACGCCCAGCTGACCGAGGATGCCCTCGAGCAGGTGCGAGACGCTCGTCTTGCCGTTCGTGCCGGTGGTGCCCAGCAGCAGCGGCAGGTGGTCGTCGGCGCCGGTGCCGTACACCCACGCCGACAGCTCGCCGAGGAGCCCGCGCGGATCGTCCACGACGAGGATCGGCAGGCCCGCGTCGGCGGCCAGTTCGGCGCCGTCCGCGTCGGTCACGACCGCGACGGCGCCCTTCGCGGCGGCGGCCGCGGCGAACTCGGCACCGTGACGGTTCACGCCGCGGATGGCGACGAACGCCTCACCCGGGCGGAGGTCGGCCGTGGCCAGGGTGATGCCCGACAGCGACCGCCCTTCGGTCGTTCCGCGCACCTCCCGCGCGAAGCGCGCGGCGAGGTCGTCGAGGGACCGCAACGGAGGATTCTCCGGGCGCAGTACGGGGGGCAGGTTCGAGGGAGCGGCATCGGTCGACATGTCGCCTCCATCCTCTCATTCGAGTCTGGGGATCCGGGAAGTGCGGACCAGTGGCGTCCGGCGTGCCAGGGGAGGGCGAGCGCGAGCCCGCCCTCCCCGCGGCGTCAGCCGCGCGAGCGTCGACGCAGCAGGCTCACCGCGAGCGCGGCGATGCCGGCCAGAAGCGCGCCGCCGGCGAGCCACCGGGCGACGACATCGGTGGATGCCGCGTCGCCGTCGGCCGAGGCATCCGCGTGATCCTCCGGGTCCGCGGTCGCCGCACCGTGGCCGCCGTGACCGCTGTCCGTGGCGACGACGTCGCCGACCGTCACGAATGGCGCGGGGCTGTCCACGCTGGACTCGTCCTCGCCGTCGGCCACCACTTCGGTCCAGTCGTTCTGCCCGACCGCGCACACCTGCACGACGGGGAAGGCGACCGTGGTGCCGGCCGTGGCCTCTGTGAAGAGCACGTCCATGGACACGGATGCCTTCAACCCCGGCTCGACGGGCACGTCACTGGTGAACGTGACCTGGGTGGGGATGCCGTCCGAACCGATCTCGCGCTCGACTGTCCATCCGCCCTGGACGACGGGCGTGACGTTACCGATGCCGGCCGGGATGTCGAAGATCAGGGCGGTCGTCGGCGATTCCTCGCAGCCGTGGCTGAACGAGAAGGTGAGGCTGCTCGTGCCGCCTCCGGAGGCGGTGTCGGGGGTCACGCCGATGTGCGCCGAGGCGGCGGCGGGGACGGCGATCGCCAGGATCGCACCGGCGGTGAGGCCGGTGAGGAGGCGGGCGCGGCGGCGGGACGGGGTGGTGGTGCTGTTCATGGGTATCGCTTTCGTCTATGCGCGCGGTCGTCTTCGCGACGGCGCGCGGGAAGGTGCGCCCGACGTCGCCGGCACCGCGGAGCGGGCACGAGCGCGGGGCGCGAAGGAATCAGAAGACGAGAGCGACCGGGGGACCGCGCCGGCTCACGCCGGAGCGTCGGGCGGAGAGCGACGCGGTCGGGACCGACCACGGGATCGCCGTGCGGAGCAGGGTGCGGACGGCGACGACGGGAACCAGGGCACGGCTCAGCACCCGTCCGATGCCGCGCACGAGCGCTCGCAGCATCCGCTCGCCGCGATAGATCACGGCAGCCGTGACCGCGGCAGCGAGGACGTGCGTGAGGAGCATCGCGGCGTCGGGAACGATCTCAGTGCCGGCCGCGGCGGATGCCGGGGCTGCCAGCAGTGCGGAGAGTTCGATGCCGTGCGCGTGCGGGGACGATGATGCCCCGGACGGTGTGGCGGTTCCCACCAGAGCGAAGGCGGTGTGGAACAGCGCCTGGCTGCCGGCCACGATCCCGATCACGCGCAGCCGGGAGAGACGACGACCGACCAGGAGCACCGCCCCGGGGGAGGCGAGGACCGCGATCGCGGCGAGGAAGGCCGGTGCAGGCGCCCCGCCACCACCGAGAGTGTGCGCGGTGGCCGCGAGAACGGTCGCGATACCGGCAGCAGCGACCCCGCGAAGGGTGCGGAGCTGGCGCGGCGACATGGGTTCCTCTCGGCGGGGTGGTTCCACGCTAGCGGGAGCCGACATCCTCGGCGAACTCAAAGCGGGAGCCGAGTACCGTGGGCGTGTGACCGTCCTCGCTTTCATCATCGGCATCCTCATCATCGTGGTGGGGCTCGCCGTCTCGATCGCGCTGCACGAACTCGGTCACCTGCTGCCCGCCAAGAAGTTCGGGGTGCGCGTCGGCCAGTACATGATCGGCTTCGGCCCGACGCTGTGGTCGCGCCGCAAGGGCGAGACCGAGTACGGCTTCAAGGCGATACCGCTCGGCGGCTACATCTCGATGGCCGGCATGTACCCGCCCTCGCCGAAACAGCGCGACGGCCGCGCCGGCGGCGGGTTCTTCGCCGCGATGGTGCAGGACGCCCGCTCGGCCAACGACGAGACCGTGCTCGGCGACGACGATGACCGCGTCTTCTACAAGCTGCCGGTGTGGAAGCGCGTGGTCATCATGCTCGGCGGCCCCACGATGAACCTCCTGCTGGCGATCGTGCTGTTCGCGATCCTGTTCAGCGGCATCGGCGTCGCGACGTCCTCCACCACGGTGTCCGAGGTGAACGCCTGCATGCTGCCGGCGGGTACCACCCAGACTGAATGCGCGCCCACCGATCCGCAGACTCCCGCGGCGAAGGCCGGGTTCCTTCCGGGCGACACGATGATGTCGATCGACGGCACGCCGGTCGCGACGTTCGCCGAGGCATCCGCGATCATCCAGGCGTCGCCGGGCGAATCGCTCGCGGTCGTCATCGAGCGCGACGGTGCCGAGCAGACGCTCACGCTGACGCCGGTGCTGGCCGAGCGCCCGGTCACCGACGCGCAGGGCGCGCCCGTCACCGATGCGAACGGCGACCCCGTGACGCAGGACGTCGGCTTCGCGGGCATCCGCCCTACTAATGAACTGATGCGGCAGCCGCTGTGGGCAGGGCCCCAGGCCGCGTTCGAGAACGTCGGCGCCGTCGCCGGGATCATCGTGCAGCTGCCGGTGAAGATCTACGACACCGCGGTGTCGCTGTTCACCGGCGCCGAGCGGGATCCCAACGGGCCGCTGAGCGTCGTGGGCGTCGGCGTGATCGCCGGCGAGGTGGCGGCGACGGACGCGCCGATCATCAACCGCGTCTCCGGGCTGATCGGTCTGCTCGCCTCGCTCAACATCGCGCTGTTCGTCTTCAACCTCATCCCGCTGCTGCCGCTGGACGGCGGCCACGTCGTCGTGGCGCTGTGGGACGGGATCAAGCGCACGTGGGCCAAGATCTTCCGCCGCCCACCGCCGAAGCCGGTGGATGCGACCAAGCTCGTGCCGGTGACGTTCGTGGTCGTGATCCTGCTCGTCGTGATGGGCGGAATCCTGATCCTCGCGGACCTGTTCAACCCGGTTTCGCTGTTCTGATCGACCGCGCGGAGTTTTTTCGCACGGGTGTCGATTTCGGGGTTGCCCGTTCGCTGTAGGGGTGAAACGGTTCCCCTGACGAAAGGACACCACCGTGAAGTACGTCATCATGTTCACCAGCACTCCTGAACTCGACGCCGCAGTGCCGCCGGAGCGTCGCCAAGAGGTCTATGGCCGCATCTACAGCTGGTTCGGCGAACACGGCGAGAAGTTCGACGACACCGGCGCCGAGCTCGAGTCCGAGACCACGGCGACGACCGTCAAGCACGGCGCGGGCGGACCGGTCGTCGTGGACGGGCCCTTCTCCGAGGCGAAGGAAGTCGTCGGCGGGTTCAGCATCATCGACGTCCCCGACCTCGACGCCGCGATCGAGATGGTCAAGACCTGGCCGTCGCTCGAATTCCCCGGCGTGGCCGTCGAAATCCGTCCGATGGTCGTCGACTACACCCAGTTCGAGCAGTGAGCGAGTCGGATGCCGCGGCCACCCCGTCCCGAGGGACGGGCGCCGCGGCATCCGATCTGCTGCTGGCCCGCACCGTCCGCGAGGAGTCGGCGCGCATCGTCGCGGCGCTCACGGCATCGCTCGGCAGCCTCGATGTCGCGGAGGAAGCGGTGGCCGAGGCCATCGTGGAGGCCGTGCGCGAGTGGCGGACGCGCGGCGTACCGCCCAACCCGGGTGCCTGGCTGACCCAGGCCGCCCGGCACAATGCCCTCGACCGGCTGCGTCGTGAGCAGAGCTACCGCAGCAAGCTCGCCATCGTGGGGGAGCGGCCGCCGGTCGCAGAATCGGCGACGGATGCCCCGGACGAGCGCCTGGCGCTGCTGTTCGGCTGCTGCCACCCGGCGCTGTCGCCCGAGGCCCAGCTCGCGCTGACGCTGCGCGCAGTGTGCGGGCTGACCACGGCGCAGATCGCGCGGGCGACGGTGACCGCCGAATCCACCGTCGCGCAGCGGATCGTGCGGGCCAAGCGGAAGATGGCGACCGCGGGAATCCCACTGCGGATCCCGGAGGGGGCCGAGCGCGCCGAGCGGCTGGACATCGTGCTGACCGTGGTGTCGGTCATGTACAGCGAGGCGCACCTCGTCCCGGGCGGTGATGCGGCCGCCGACCGCGACCTCGCCGACGACGCGCTGTGGCTCGCGCGGGTCGTCGCCCACGCGCTGCCCCGGGAAGCGGAGGCACAGGGCCTGCTCGCGCTGCTGCTGTTCCATCGCGCCCGGGAGGGGGCGCGGGCGGTGGACGGTGAGCTCGTGCTGCTCGGCGACCAGGACCGCGGACGCTGGGACCGGACGCTGCTGTCGGAGGCGCGGGTGGTGCTCGAGCGGGCGGCGACCCTGCGGCACCCCGGTCGGTGGCAGCTGCACGCGGCGATCGCCGCCTGCCACGCGGATGCCCGGGATGCCGCCGACACCGACTGGCTGCAGGTGCTGACGCTCTACGACATGCTGCTCGCGTACGACCGGTCGCCCATCGTGCGGCTCAACCGTGCGGTGGCGCTCGCCGAGGTCGCCGGACCCGCCGAAGCCCTCGCCGAGGTGGACGCGCTGTCCGCCGAGCTCACGTCGTACCACCTCTGGCATGCGGTCCGAGCACGGATGCTGCGGGGCCTGGGTCGAGAGGACGACGCGCTCGCCGAGGACCTCAGCGCGCTCGAACTCACCGCGAACGAGGCCGAGCGCCGCCTGTTGCACGGACGCATCGGGTTCTGAGCCGCGGTCCCCACTGTCAGGCTCTAGGCGAATGCGTGCCGCACGAGGCGCTCGAGTGTCACCATGCCGTCGCGCGACAGGATCGACTCGAGGTGGCCCTGAACCGACGCGAAGCCGGGGCCGCGCAGCGCGTACACATCGCCCGACGCGGGATCGGCCGCGACGTCGGCGACGCCCACGACCGTCGTCCCGGCCGGAACCCGGGCGGTGAACGTGTTGTAGAAGCCGATGGATGCCGGCTCGCCGAAGACGTCGATCGTGTGCTGCAGCCCCTGGTGCGGGGTCGCGAGCGGCGCGAGGTCGAGGCCGAGCGAATCGGCGAGGATCTGATGGCTGAGGCACACCGCCAGCAGCGGTCGGCCCGACTCGCGGCGCAGCGCGACGACCTCGCGCATGCGGCGCAGCCGCGGGCTGTCGGGGTCGCGGGGATCGCCGGGACCGGGGCCGGAGACGACCAGCTCGGCCTCGAGGACCTGCGCGTCGGTCACCTCGCTCCACGGCACGATCGAGACGTCCAGGCCGAGGTGGCGCAGCTGGTGGGCGAGCATCGTCGTGAAGCGGTCCTCGGCGTCGACGACGAGCGCGGAGCGGCCGGACAGCGGGCCGTGCGGGTGCGCCTCCTGCGGGTTCAGCCAGAACGCCGCCAGCCGCGCGTTGCGCGACTGCAGGAGCGCGGCGACCTCGGGGTCGTCGGCGAGCGGTGCCCGCGGGATGACGGGCTTGTCGGGATCCGCCGCGGGATCGGCGACGGCCGCCGCCTCCGCCGCGGTGTCGCGCGCGATCGCGCCGATCGCGCCGAGCACGCCCGCCGCCTTGCCGTGGGTCTCGGCGACCTCGCCGTAGGGGTCGGAGTGCCGTACGAGTGTCGCGCCCACGGGCACCCGCAGCATCCCGTCCACCAGATATGCGGTGCGGATCAGGATGGGGGCGTCCAGGTCGTGCGAGGGCCCTTCTACGGACGCGGACGGGGTGAACAGTGCCGCGACGCCGGAGTAGTAGCCGCGAGGGGTGGTCTCGTGGCGCGTGATGACCGTGCACGCGTTCTGCATCGGCGACCCGGTGACGGTCGGGGCGAACATCGTCTCGCGCAGGATGTCGCGCGGATCGAGCTGGCTGCGCCCGCTGAGCATGTACTCGGTGTGGGTGA
Organism: Microbacterium sp. Root61; assembly: GCF_001427525.1. NCBI lineage: Bacteria > Bacillati > Actinomycetota > Actinomycetes > Micrococcales > Microbacteriaceae > Microbacterium > Microbacterium sp. Root61. The sequence continues at coordinate 379,801 of NZ_LMGU01000002.1, forward strand.
GGCGCGACATCTCTTTGAGATGCGGACCGGTGATGCGCCCGCCGTCGGAGCACACGGCGCTCATCATCTTGAGCTCCTCGTCCACGACCATGAACAGCTCCTCGGTCTCCTTGGTGGATTCGAGGAACTCGGTCAGGGTCGCGACGGTCGAACCGCCCGCGGGGTGCCGGAACGTGCCGGAGATCGGGTTCATGGTGACGACCCCCTCGCGGGCGCTGACGTGCGCCTCGGGGCTCGCGCCGACGGCGATGTGCCCGGGGGTCACGATCGCGAACGTCCAGTAGGCGCCCTTCTCGTGCTCCAGGAGCGCGCGGAACCACGTCAGCGCAGCGATCACCGCATCCGTGTCGACGGATGCCGTGAAGTCACGGCGGATAACGAAGTTCGCTCCCTCGCCCCGGCCGATCTCGTCGGCGATGACGGTGCGCACGATTGCGGCATAGTCCTCGTCGGCGATGTCGAACCCGGCGTCGCCGAGCGGCACCGGGGCCGACGGCAGCTGTGCGAGGGCGTCCGCGAGCGGGACGGCATCGTGCTGCGCGACCACCAGGCAGCGCAGCGGCGCGCCGTCGTCGTGGCACACGAAGCCGCGCTCCCGGACCTGTCGGAACGGAACGAGCGCGAGCACCTCGCGAGGTATGCCCGAAGCATCCGTGAGAGGAATGTCCGCGAGCAGGTCGACATCGACGACATCGCCGGTGAGGATCTCGACGGTCTTGCCGTCGCGGGCGATGAGTGCGAAGGGAACGTCACCGGTGGCGAGTTCGCTGAAGGAGAGGGGACTGGGCCCGGTCATCGTCGGTCTTTCGTCGTGGGGGCGGTCGCCCTAACGAAGAAGACCGCCCGAAGGGGCGGTCTGTGGTCTCGCGAACACACCGCCTATGCGGTGTGCCACCAGGAGAGGTTCGCGGACATGGGCCGAAACTACCACAACGACGCGCGCCGGGTCGCGCGGGCCGCGTCCAGCGTCGGCGGCGTAGGCTGGGGACGTGCCAGCTGTGAATCTCGGGATGCCGAAGGTCCCCGAAGTCCTCGCCCCGCGTCGCAAGACCCGACAGATCAAGGTGGGCAAGGTCCTCGTCGGCGGAAACGCCCCGGTGAGCGTGCAGTCGATGTGTACGACGCCGACGACGAACATCAACGCCACGCTGCAGCAGATCGCCGAGCTCACGGCGTCGGGCTGCGAGATCGTGCGCGTCGCGGTGCCGCATCAAGACGACGCCGATGCCCTCAAGATCATCGCCGCCAAGAGCCAGATCCCGGTCATCGCCGACATCCACTTCCAGCCGCGGTACATCTACACCGCCATCGACGCGGGCTGTGCCGCCGTGCGCGTGAACCCGGGCAACATCCGCGAGTTCGACGGCAACGTCGGCGAGATCGCGGCCGCTGCGAAGGCCGCCGGCATCTCGCTGCGCATCGGCGTCAACGCGGGTTCGCTCGACAAGCGTCTGCTGCAGAAGTACGGCAAGCCGACCGCAGAGGCGCTCGTGGAGAGCGCCGTGTGGGAGGCATCCCTCTTCGAAGAGCACGACTTCCACGACTTCAAGATCTCGGTCAAGCACAACGATCCGATCGTCATGGTCAAGGCGTACCGGATGCTGTCGGAGCGGGGCGACTGGCCGTTGCACCTCGGCGTGACCGAGGCGGGCCCCGCGTTCCAGGGCACGATCAAGAGCGCCACGGCATTCGGCATCCTGCTCTCGGAGGGCATCGGCGACACGATCCGCGTCTCGCTGTCGGCTCCGCCGGCCGAAGAGGTCAAGGTCGGACACCAGATCCTGCAGTCGCTGAACCTGCGTGAGCGCAAGCTCGAGATCGTGTCCTGCCCGTCGTGCGGTCGCGCCCAGGTCGATGTCTACACGCTCGCCGACAACGTCACCGAGGGTCTCAAGGACATGACCGTGCCGCTGCGCGTCGCGGTGATGGGCTGCGTCGTCAACGGCCCCGGCGAGGCCCGCGAGGCCGACCTCGGCGTGGCGTCCGGCAATGGCAAGGGCCAGATCTTCGTCAAAGGTCAGGTCATCAAGACCGTGCCCGAGTCCGAGATCGTCGCGACCCTCATCGAGGAGGCCAACCGCCTCGCCGCCGAGATGGGTCCCGACGCCAAGCCCGGCACCGCCCAGGTCATCACGGCCTGAGCTGTCCCCTCTCGCGGCGAGAATGCGGATCCTCAGCGTCGCTGGGCGGCGCGATGCCGTGCCGCACGATAGGCGGCGATCGGCTTGACGAGCGGGATCTCGCCGAACCGGTAGTCCTTGCCGCGCACCAGGCGTGCCGCGAGATCCGGGCGCAGCGTCCACAGATACTCCCGCCCCGCCTCGGCGTGCTGCGAGTGGGACGCGATGATGATCGTTTCGGCATCGCCGATCAGCGGGATCGCGTTGCGGATGTTCTCCCACGTCGTGGTGCTGGTCGTGTCGAGCCGGATCTCGCCCCTGTGTCCGCGTTCGCGGGCGTAGCGCGCCAGCAGCTCCGCCTCGGGAACGTCGCCGGCGACCGTTCCGCCGCACAGTACGAGCACGCTCGACGATGCTTCGGGATTCATCGAACGCAGACCGACACGCACCCGGTACCGGTTGATGGCGTTGGCGCGCCCGCTGCGGTTGCGGAACCCCAGCACGACGACCGCTTCGGAACCACCCGCGGCGACGGCCGTACCGAGTCGCCGATGGGACGCGCGCCAATCGGTGTACTCCGCCCAGGCGAACACGCCGGCGGTGAGGGCGACAACCAACAGGGCGAGGAGACGACGCACACCCCGACCCTAAAGGCATCCTGAGTCATGCCGTCGTGGCATGATCACGAGGGTGTCCCTCGAACGCATCGCCGTCATCTCCGATGTCCACGGCAACCTGACGGCGCTCGAGGCCGTTCTCGATGACATCGCGGCCCGTGGAATCACACGGATCCTCAACCTCGGCGACAACATCGGCAAAGGCCCGCGCGGCGCGGCCGTCGTGGAGCGCGTGCGCGAGGTCTGCGAGATCAACGTCCGCGGCAATTGGGATGACTTCATCGGCGCGATCGGCGACGACGGACCCGTAGAGATGCAGTGGTGGCGCGACGAGCTCTCCGCCGGGCAGCGGGCGTGGCTCGGCGACCTGCCGCTCAGCCACGATCTGACTCTCAGCGGCCGTCGCATCCGGCTGTTCCATGCGTCGGCCGAGAGCCCGCATGTGCGAGTGCGGTTCCGCCATTCCGACGCGCAGTTCGAGGCCATGTTCCACGCGACCGAGATGACCGGGTTCGGTCCCGAGCCGACAGTGGTCGGTTACGGCGACATCCACGACGCGTACATCCATTCGCGCGATGGCCGCACGCTCTTCAACGTCGGCAGCGTCGGCAATCCGCTCGACGAGCCGACCCCGAGCTACGTCATCCTCGAGGGCGTGCTCGATGCCGCCGAGCTCGCCCCGTTCGAGGTGCGGTTCGTGCGCGTGCCGTACGACGTCGAGGCGGAGATCGCCGTTTCGCACAGCCTCGGAATGCCGCGCACCGATGAGTGGGCGCTCGAGCTGCGCAGCGCGGTCTACCGAGGACGGATGGCGTCGTGACCTCTGTCACGCCTTCGCTGTCCCGCCCGATCACTGCCGGGATCGTCACGGCCCTCGTCGGATTCACGAGCTCGTTCGCGGTCGTGCTGACCGGACTCCGCGCCGTCGGTGCGACGCCCGGGCAGGCGGCCAGCGGCCTGCTCGCCCTCTGCATCACGATGGGGCTGGCGTGCATCCTCCTGGCGTGGCGATTCCGGATGCCGATCACGGTCGCGTGGTCGACCCCGGGCGCGGCGCTCCTGGCTGCCACCGGTGCCGTCGAAGGCGGGTGGCCGGCCGTCGTCGGGGCGTTCCTCGTCGTGGCCGCGCTCATCCTGCTGACCGGGCTGTGGCCACAGCTCGGGCGCCTGGTCGCCCGCATCCCGCCCTCGATCGCCCAGGCGATGCTCGCGGGAGTGCTCCTGCCCCTGTGCCTTGCGCCGATCACCGGGATCGTGGTGAACCCCTGGGGCGTGATCCCGGTCGTCCTCACCTGGCTGGTGTTCGCCCGTCTCGCCCCGCGATGGGCGGTGCCGCTGGCCTTCGTCGCGGCCGCGATCGTCGTCGCCGTCGAGCTGGCTCGTGCCGGGGCATCCGTGGATCCGGCTCTGCTGCTGCCGCACCTGGAGTTCACCGCTCCGACGCTCAGCATCGGGGCGCTCGTCGGAGTCGCGCTGCCGCTGTTCCTCGTGACCATGGCGTCGCAGAACGTGCCGGGCGTCGCGATCATGCGCAGCTTCGGGTACGAGGTGCCGTGGCGCCCGGCGATGCTCGTCACCGGCGTCGGCACAGCGCTGGGCGCGACGGCCGGCGGGCACGCCATCAACCTCGCCGCGATCAGCGCCGCGCTCGCCGCCGCGCCCGAGGCCGACCCCGACCCCCGTCGCCGCTGGGTCGCGGGGGTCTCGACGGGCGGGTCCTATCTCGTGCTCGGCGCGGCGTCGGCGGCCTTCGCTGCGCTCGTGCTCCTCGCGCCGCCCGCGGTGATCCCCGCCGTCGCCGGCATCGCGCTGTTCGCGGCTTTCGGCTCGGCGATCCAGCAGGCCATCGACGACCCGGGGGAGCGGCTTCCCGCCGTCGTCACGTTCCTCGTCGCGGCATCCGGGGTGGCGGTGCTCGGCGTCAGCGCCGCGTTCTGGGCGCTGGTGGCCGGGCTCGTCGTGCGCACGGTACTGCACGCCGGCCGCCGCCGGTAGCAGCTGCACGCCTGCCCGCCCCTTCCGCGAGCTCACAAAAGGTGTCCGCTCATCTGACCCGGAGCGCGCCGTTCTTGTGAGCTCGCGAGGCTCGCGAGGGGAGCCGGGGCCACCGACCGATCAGGACACCGCACCGCCGGGGATCGCGGCATCCCGAGACGAGCGGATGCTGGTGCGCACCGCGATCTCCAGCGCCCGGGCGATGTCCTCCAGGGGCAGAGCAGGCGCACCCGCCGGCGCGTGCTCGGTCGACCAGGGCACGTGGATGAAGCCGGCCCGCGTCCGCGGCAAGGCGGATGCGGCATCCATGGCCGCGTAGAACACTTGGTTGCAGACGAACGTGCCCGCGGTGAACGAAACCTCGCCCGGGATGCCCGCGGCACTGATGTCACGGGCGATCGCCTTGACCGGGATCGTCGCGAAGTAGGCGGCAGGTCCGCCCTTCACGACAGGCTCGTCGATCGGCCGGCTGCCGGCGTTGTCGGGTATCCGCGCGTCGATGAGGTTGATCGCGACCCGCTCCGGAGTGACGGCGGCGCGGTTCCCGGCGAGGCCCGTCGCGATCACGATGTCGGGCTCGTGCTCGTCGATCAACGACCGGATGCCGGCCGGCGCGTCGGCGAAGGTCACGGGCAGGACGGCGGTGATGAGCTCGGCAGGGCCGTCCCAGGATGCCGCGAGCAAGCGCACGGCGTCACCGGAGGGGTTGCCCGCATCCCCGCCGAAGGGTTCGAAGCCGGTCAGCAGCACGCGTGTCATCGTCCCAGGCTACGAGCCCTCCGCCACAGGTGCGAACGTGGTCACGCCGGTCGCGACATCCGACGACTCCAGCCGCAGTCGCACGGCGGAGCCCGCAGTCGCGGCGAATCCGGGAACCTTGGCCGTCACCGGAGGGGCCGCCAGCTGCACGCGCGCGCCCGAACCGTTGCCGCCGAGCACCACGGCGTCGAACACCTCGCCCTCGCGTCCCAACAGCAGCGCGGCCTCGACGCGGTCGATCGATGCGGAATCGAGCTGACGTGCGCGCTGGTCGCTGCGCCCCATCAGCTTCGGAATCTCGGGCAGGCTCTGCCGGGCCCACTCCGGCACGGGACGGTCGTTCGCCAGAGCCTCGCAGATGACGAGCGACCAGCGGTCGACGAGGCGGCGCAGCGGCGCTGTGGTGTGCGCGTACGGGGCGCCGATCGCGGCCTGCAGGGTCTGTGCGGGCGGCTCGCCGTCGAAGGTCGCGTAGCCGGCACCGCGGAACAGGGATGCCGCGGCATCCCGCACCGCCATCGCTGCGGGATCCTCACGGTCGAGCGTGCGGAGGAAGTCGCCGTAGGTCACGGCGTCGTGCCACGGGATGCCGAGCGCCGCTGCGCGATCGCGGAAATCGGCGACGTCGGCCGGGTCGGCGGGCGGCATCGTGCGGAGGATGCCGATGCCGCCGCGCAGCATGACGTCGGCCGCCGCCATGCCGGTCAGCAGCGACACCTGCGCATTCCAGTCCTCGATCGGCCGGGGGACCTCACGTTCGAGGCGGTAGCGTCCGCGCTCGAAGGCGATCTCGGTCGACGGCAGGTTGAGGCTGGCTCCGCCCCGCTCGCTCTCGCGCTCCGCACGGAGCGGGCCGAACCAGGCGAGCACCCGCAGCGTCTCGGGCGCTGTACCGGCGATGAGGGCATCGTCCGCCTCGACATAGCTCCACCGGCGTCGCGACCGGATCATCGCGCGGGTGAGGGTCGTCTCGGTGGGGCGGGCGCCGTCGTCCAGGACGAACCGCCATACGAACGCCGGACGGTCTACCCCGGGGAGCAGGGATGCCGCGTCCTCGCTGAGGACCGGGGGATGCAGCGGGATCCGCCCATCCGCGGCGTAGATCGTCTGCCCGCGCAGGCGCGCTTCGGTGTCCACCGCTCCGCCCGGCCGGACGAACGCCGGCACGTCGGCGATCGCGTAATGCAGCACGGCACCAGTCGACGTGCGCTCGAAGTGCATCGCCTGATCGAGGTCCATCGACCCGGCCGGGTCGATGGTGAGGAACTCGAGATCGCGCAGATCGCCGAGGCCATCCGTGCGCACATCCCGGGCCGCGGCATCCGCTTCGGCGAGCACCTCCGCCGGAAACTCTCCCGGGAGATCGAGCGATTGACGCAGTGCAGCGAGGGACGCCGCGAGTGCATCACCCGCCGCCGCGGAGACGAGGTGAGGGCGGTGAGCGGGCACGGGGTCAGTGTAGGGGTGGGTGTCGAGAGGACGACGCGAACCGTGATGAGGCGGACCGCGCCGAGCCCCGGCATCCGCTCGCCCTAGACTTGGTCCTCGTGGTCACACGTCTCTCGCACTATTTCCTCCGCACGCTGCGCGAAGACCCGGCTGATGCCGAGGTCGCGTCGCATCGCCTGCTGGTTCGCGCCGGCTATATCCGCCGCCAGGCGCCGGGTGTGTTCGCCTGGCTGCCGATCGGCCTGAGGGTCAAGGCGAAGATCGAGACCATCATCCGCGAGGAGATGGCCGCGGCCGGCGCGTACGAGGTGCACTTCCCGGCGCTGCTGCCGCGTGAGCCCTACGAGCTCACCGGTCGGTGGGAGGAGTACGGCGACACGCTGTTCCGCCTGCAGGACCGCAAGGGCGCCGACTACCTCCTCGGCCCGACGCACGAAGAGTTCTTCACGCTGCTCGTGAAGGACCTGTACTCGTCGTACAAGGACCTGCCGCTGACGATCTTCCAGATCCAGGACAAGTACCGCGACGAGTTCCGCCCCCGTGCGGGCCTTCTGCGCGGCCGCGAGTTCACGATGAAGGACGCCTACTCGTTTGACTACACCGACGCGGGACTGGATGTCTCGTACCAGGCGCAGCGCGACGCGTACGAGCGGATCTTCGCGCGCCTCGGACTCGAGTACGTCATCGTGCAGGCGGATGCCGGAGCGATGGGCGGTTCGCGCAGCGAAGAGTTCCTGCACCCGACTGCGATCGGCGAGGACACCTTCGTGCGCTCCGCCGGCGGGTACGCGGCCAACGTCGAGGCGTTCACCACGGTGGCTCCCGAGCCGATCCCGTTCGACGGACTGCCCGACCCGGTCATCTTCGACTCGCCCGATACTCCGACGATCGCGACGCTCGTCGCGCACGCCAACGCCCACCTCGACGCTCCGCGCGACGGGGAGTGGACGGCCGCGCACACGCTCAAGAACGTCGTGCTCGCGCTGACCCACCTCGACGGCACGCGCGAACTCGTCATCGTCGGCGTCCCCGGCGACCGCGACATCGACGACAAGCGGGTCGAGGTCGCCTTCGCCCCGGCCGCCGTCGAGCCCGCCACCGAGGCCGACTTCGAGAAGCACCCGCTGCTGGTCAAGGGCTACATCGGCCCCTGGTCGCCGACCGGTGCGATCCTCGGCGAGGAATCCGCCACCGGCATCCGCTTCCTCCTGGACCCCCGCGTCGTCGACGGCACCGCGTGGATCACGGGGGCCAACGCCGACGAGAAGCACGTGCACTCGCTCGTCGCGGGTCGTGACTTCGTGGCCGATGGATTCGTCGAGGCCGCCAGCGTCCGCCCCGGAGACCCTGCGCCCGACGGCTCGGGTCCGGTGGAGCTCGCCCGCGGCATGGAGATCGGACACGTGTTCCAGCTCGGCCGCAAGTACGCCGACGTGCTGGGTGCGAAGGTCCTGGACGAGAACGGCAAGCTCGTCACGGTCACGATGGGCTCGTACGGCATCGGCGTGACCCGCATCCTCGCGAACATCGCCGAGCTGAACAACGACGAGAAGGGCCTCATCTGGCCCGCGTCCGTCGCGCCGTTCGACGTGCACGTGGTGGCGACGGGACGGGATGCCGTGGCGTTCGAGCTCGCCGAGAAGCTGGCGGCCGATCTCGACGCGGCCGGTCTCGACGTGCTCTACGACGACCGCCCGAAGGTTTCGCCCGGCGTCAAGTTCGGCGATGCCGAGCTGGTCGGCGTGCCGCAGATCGTGATCGTGGGTCGCGGCGCGGCCGACGGCGAGGTCGAGCTGTGGGATCGCCGCACCGGTGACCGCACCGCGGTGTCGGTGGCGGACGCTGTCACGCAGCTCACGCGCTGACGCGCGCCGCGCCGGTCAGCAGCTGACCGTGCCGTGTCGCATGGTGTCGTCGGGTGAGTCCTTGGTCACGAGTGACTTGAGCATGCCCGCGGCGGTCACCAGCTTGCCGTGGCGCGGTTCCCAGAACTCGCACTCGCACGGAGTCACCTTGAGCAAGGCGATCCCTGGGGTGTCGAGACCTGACTCGAACCAGACATCGAGCGACGGTGTGTACAGCTCGTCCATCTTGCTCCGATCGTGCACGGTCTCGGCCCGGCCGGCGACCGAGACGAAGCGGTAGCCCTTCGCGTCGGCATAGGACAGTCCGACATCCCGGTCGCTTTCGGACTGGTCGACCTTCTTCGAATCGTCGAGTGTGAAGAACCAGATATCGCCGTTCTCGTCCATGTGGCGCGTGCTCATCGGCCTGCTCACCAGATTGCCCGCGGCATCCTGGGTCGTCAGCATCGTGATGTCGATGTCTTCGACGAGTTCCTTGACCCGGGTGATCGCTTCTGGACCCGTGACTTCTTCCGGCGTGTTCTCTGTCATGTCTCGAGCTTCGGTGATCGTGCCCGCGTCCGGCAGGGGATTGACAAATCCGATGACGCGGGCCATCGGACGTGCGAGTCTGGCTGTATGTCGAACCCTGCGGCCAATCCCGTTCCTCCCGGTGTGACTGAAGCGCTGCGCTCCGTGATCTCCGAGGCGGGGATCACGGAGAACATAGACCTCGTCGCCCGCATCCTCACGACCGGCGTCTCGTTGGGCATGGATCCGGCCGACCGGCTGGATCTGAAGATCACATCGGCCGCGCTCACCGAGATGCGGGCCGCGTTCCGCCTGTTCGCGCCGTACGAGGGCGTCCCGAAGGTCACGATCTTCGGGTCGGCGCGCACCAAGTCGGCGGACACGCTCTACCGATCCGCCGCCTCCGTCGCCGAGGCGCTGGCCGAGCAGGGCTGGATGGTGGTGACCGGCGCCGGTCCCGGCATCATGCAGGCGGCGGCCGAGGGTGCCGGTCCGCATCGGTCGATCGGTGTCTCGATCCGGCTTCCGTTCGAGGAGAAGCCGAACGCCGTCATCGGCTCCAGCGCGAACAACGTCGCGATGAAGTACTTCTTCACCCGCAAGCTCATGCTCGTCAAGGAATCGCACGGCTTCGTGTGCGTCCCCGGCGGGTTCGGGACGCTCGACGAGATGTTCGAGCTGCTCACGCTGCAGCAGACCGGCAAGGCCGAGCCGACCCCGATCGTGCTGCTGGACGCTCCCGGCGGCACGTTCTGGCAGGGGCTCCAGCGGTTCGTCGACGAGCAGTTGGTCGCGTCCGGCGTCGTCTCGCCCGACGATTTCGACCGCGTGCTGGTGACGGACTCGGTCACGGCGGCGGCGGATGCCATCACCGGTTTCTGGCGCAACTACGACTCGATGCGCTGGGTCGGAAAACGGTTGGTCCTGCGTCTTCGGGCCCAGCCGACGGATGCCGAGATCGCCGATCTCAACGAGAGATTCGCGTCCCTGCTCGCGCAGGGGAGCATCGAGCGCTCGGCGCCGCTCGCCCCGGAGCTGAGCGACGACGACCATGTGGACCTGCCGCGTCTCGTGCTCACCCTCGACCAATTCCGGGTCGGCTCGCTGTTCCGTCTCATCCGTGCGATCAACGACCTCCCGAGTGCGTCGGCTCCGGCGGTGCCGGCCTCCACGTAGTGAGCCCGCGCGGCTCAGTGGGCGTCGTGTCCGGCGTGCAGGTGGTCGCGGTGCTTCTCGGACTGACGGCGCTTGGTCGGCATGTCGATCGGGCCGGTCACGCTGAGCTCGTCCTCCCATACGGCGATGCCGCCGATGTCCGGCATCCTGTCGCGCGTGAAGACCGGGTCGCGCCCGGCGCGTCGTTGGCCCGTGTAGTCCTTCAACAGGCGGAACGCGATGCCCGACAGCAGCGCGATCGCGATGAGGTTCACCAGCGCCATCAACCCCATCGCACCGTCGGCGAAGTTCCACACGACGTCGGCGGAGATGACGGAGCCGGCCAGGACGGCGAGCACCGTGAGGATGCGGTAACCGGCCAGCACGGAGCGTCGCGGCGTGATGAACTCGATGTTCGACTCGCCGTAGTAGTAGTTGCCGAGGATGGAACTGAACGCCAGCAGGAAGATGATGACGCTCAGTAAGACGTTCGACCACTCGCCGAGCGTGCTGGTCAGCGCACCCTGGGTCAAACCGATCCCGCGTCCCGCGTTCTCCAGATCCGGCACCGACACCAGGATGATGAAGGCCGTGATCGAGCAGACCAGGAACGTGTCGAAGTAGACGCCGAGCGTCTGCACGAGCCCCTGCTTGACGGGGTGGGTCACGGCGGCGCTCGCGCCCGCGTTCGGAGCCGAGCCGAGCCCTGCCTCGTTGGAGAACATGCCCCGCTTGACGCCGGTGAGGATGATGTAGCCGAGCGTCGCGCCGACGACCTCGTTCGGCCCGAACGCATCCGTGAAGATGGAGGCGATCGCGGCGGGGAGCCGGTCGGCGTGCATCACGACGATGACGAGGCCCAGCCCGAGGTACAGCAGCGCCATGGCGGGCACCAGCATCTGCGTCACCGACGCGATCCGCCGCACCCCGCCGAAGATCACGAGGCCCATCAATGCGGCCAGGATGAGGCCGACCGCCCACGGCAGCCAGCTCTGGACGTCTTCGCTGACGCTGCCGGCGACGGTGGCCTGGATCGTGTTGGCCTGCAACGAGCTGAATGCGATCGGGAAGCAGATGATGAGGATGACGGCGAACAGCACGCCCATCCAGCGCGCCTTCAACCCGCGCTGCATGTAGTACGCCGGACCACCGCGGAAGCCGTCCTTGTCGCGGATCTTGAACAGCTGCGCGAGGGAGGACTCGATGAAGCTGGACGCGCCGCCGACGAATGCCATCAGCCACATCCAGAACACGGCGCCGGGTCCGCCGATGGCGATCGCCGTGCCGACTCCGGCGATGTTGCCGACGCCGACGCGCGAAGCGGCCGAGATGGTGAACGCCTGGAATGCCGAGACCGACTGCGGTCTGCCGCTGGCGTCGCGCGGAGTCTTGTCGGTGAGGGTGCGGAACATCTCCGGAATGAGCCGGAACTGCACGACGCCGGAGCGGATCGTGAAGTAGAGCCCGAGGAGTACCACCACCGGCAGCACGATCCAGGTCCAGAGGTTGTCGCCCCACGTCAAGAGCCAGTCATTCACCGCATCCATCTCGTCAGTATGCCGGTGGGTTTGACGCGGGACCATGATCCAGTGCTGCGCCGCAGTCGGCGGATGCCGCGTCATCCGGCCGTCGCGAGACCCGTGCCGACCTAAAATCAACCGATGGCCTCGAGTGTGTCGGACAGCGTCGACGCCCCCCGCGTTCGCGCGTGGGGCACCCGCTGGAGCGCCCTGCCGCGTCTGCTCGAGCTGGCACCGCCCCGGGTGCTCCTGCTCGTCGGGATCGTGGTCGTGGGCCTCGGCACGCTGATCGTGTTCCGCCCGCTCACCTCCGTGGTGCTGCTGGGCGTGTACGTCGGCGTGAGCGCCATCGTCTCCGGGATCATCGACCTCGTCTCCCAGCGCCGCAGTCCGCGGTGGTGGACGACCGCCTTCGCGCTGCTGTGGATCGCCGGTGGCGCAGCGGTGCTCATCTGGCTCGGGCGCAGCCTCGACCTGCTGCCCGTCGCGCTCGCCGCCCTGCTGATCGTGGGCGGGCTCGCGTCCCTCGGCGATGCGGTCGTCGGCGGACGGGCGAGTGAGCGGGTACTCGCCGCAGCGTGGGGCGGCGCACAGATCCTGTTCGGCATCCTGTCGGTCACCTGGCCCGATGTCACCCTGCTCGTGGTGGCCGTCCTCTTCGGCGTGCGCACGATCGTGTTCGGAGTGACGCTCGTGGTGCGCGGCGGCCGGGGGATGCGGCGCATCGGCGCGCAACTCCCCGGCGGCCCGTCGTTCGATCCGGCGCAGCCTCGGCGGGCCGCCCTCATCGCGGCGGCGGCCGGACGATACGCGCTCGCCGCTGTGCTGGTGGCCGCGGCCGCGGGCGGATGGTGGCTCAACGACTGGCTGGCCGAGGGCGCCCCCGTGGTGGACGCGTTCTACGACCCGCCGGCGCAGGTTCCGGCGGCGCACGGCAGTCTCATCCGGGAGGACGCGTACAACGGTCGCGCGCCGCGATACGGCACGGCGCAGCGCATCCTCTACACGACCCAGGACGCTCTGGGGCAGCCCGCCGTGGCCAGCGCCCTCGTGATCACCCCGAGCGACCCGCCGCCGGGTCCGCGCCCCGTGGTCATCTGGAACCACGGCACGACGGGTGTCGCACGCGGCTGCGCGCCGAGCCTGCGCGATGCATCGGCGACCAAGTGGGCGATCCCCGGACTCGACGACGCGCTGTCGCGCGGCTGGGTGGTGGTGGCATCCGACTACTCCGGGCAGGGCGCTCCGGGTGTCTTCCCGTACCTGATCGGCGCGGGCGAGGCGCATTCGTCGCTCGACGCGGTCCTGGCCGCGCAGGAGCTGCCGGACCTGAACCTGTCGGACGACGTGGTGGTGTGGGGGCATTCGCAGGGCGGGCATGCCGCGCTGTGGACCTCGCAACTCGCCGGCGAGTACACGCCGCAGTTGAACATCGCCGGCACCGTCGCGATCGCGCCCGTCGCCGATCCCCGCGCGCTCGCGCACGAACTCACCCGCGGCGGCGGGCAGGCCGGGGGAGCGGAGCTGTCGGTCATGATCTCGTGGGTGCTCGTGCCCTACGCCGACACCTACTCCGACGTCAACATCCCCACTTACGTTGCTCCTGGTGCGCGCTCGCTCGTGCGGGAGATGACCCAGCGCTGTCTGAGCGAACCGGGCGTGATCGTCTCGATGCTCACCGCCCTCGGCGTCTCCGAGGACCAGCCGCTGTACCCCGCCGACCTCACCGACGGACCACTCGGACGGCGGCTCGGACAGAATGCTGCGACCGGGCCGTTCCCGAGTCCCGTTCTGGTGGCGTGGGGCAGCGCGGACGAGGTCATTCCGACGACCCTGCAGACGCGTTTCGTCGCCGATCAGTGCGCCGAGGGTGCCCCGGTGCGCGGTGTCGAGTACCGCGGCTACAGCCACCTGCGCACGATCATGCCGGGCTCCCGTTTTCTGCCGGTGCTGATGCGGTGGTCGGCGGCGCGCCTGGACGGCGAGCCCGCGCCGGCGGTGGAGTGCGGATAGCAGGCCCGAGGCGGGTGCTGACAGCTGGCTCACGGCCGCGAGGATGCGGCATCCGGTAACGTAGTGGGGATGTCGGAGCGCGTGACGCACCGACGAGAGCTGAATACGGAGAGGGCATTGTGGACATCGATCTCGGATTGCTGAGGACGGTCGAACGCGAGAAGGAGATCCCCTTCGAGGAACTCGTGCGGATCATCGAGCAGGCGATTCTGACTGCCTATGGCAAGCACACCACCGCGACCGGGGAGATCCCGGAGGGCGCTCGCGCCGAATTGGACCGCAAGACCGGCCACGTCGCCGTCTTCATCCCGCTGCGCGACGACGAGGGCATCGTCATCGGCGAGGAAGAGACCACGCCCGACGACTTCGGTCGCATCGCGGCTTTCGCCGCCAAGCAGGTCATCAGCCAGCGCCTGCGCGACATCGCGGATGACGCGGTGCTCGGCGAGTTCAAGGGCAAGGAAGGCGACATCGTCGCCGGCGTCGTGCAGCAGGGGCCGAACCCGCGCATGGTGCACGTCGACCTGGGCACCATCGAAGCGATCCTCCCCCCGGAGGAGCAGGTCGCGGGCGAGGCGTACCCGCACGGCTCGCGCCTCCGCGTGTATGTGACGTCGGTCTCCAAGGGCACGAAGGGCCCGCAGATCACCGTGTCGCGCACCCACCCCGGACTGGTCCGGAAGCTGTTCGCGCTCGAGGTCCCCGAGATCGCGTCCGGTCTCGTGGAGATCGTGTCGCTGGCCCGTGAGTCCGGCCACCGCACGAAGATGGCCGTGCGTGCGACGGACCCGACGATCAACGCCAAGGGCGCCTGCATCGGCGAGCTCGGCCGGCGCGTCCGTGCCGTCACCGAGGAGCTCGGCGGCGAGAAGATCGACATCGTCGACTACGACCCCGAACTGGCGAAGTTCGTCGCCAATGCGCTGTCGCCCGCGAAGGTGACCTCCAGCTTCATCCTGGATGCCTCGACCAAGGCCGTCCGTGCGCTCGTGCCCGACTACCAGCTCTCGCTGGCGATCGGCAAGGAAGGGCAGAACGCCCGCCTGGCCGCGAAGCTCACCGGCGCCAAGATCGACATCCAGCCCGACAGCATCCTCGACGAGGCGTAGAGCCCGCCGAGCAGCCGCGAGACTGCAGCGGGGGAGCGCGAGAGCGGGTGGCGACATCCGTCTCGCGTCCCGCGTGCAGTCCCGCCGGGCGCCGACGAAGATCAGGACCCCAGGCCGGAGGTGTAGGATGGAACCCGTACGAACGTGCGTCGGTTGCCGTACGCGTACCCCTAGGTCCGCCCTTCTCAGGGTGGTGGCCATCCAATCCGCTCTCGTTCCCGATGAGCGCGCGACGATGCCAGGTAGGGGCGCGTGGGTGCATCCGACAAGCGAGTGTGTGGATGTCGCTCTGCGGCGTCGTGCCTTCGTACGCGCATTGCGTGTGTCGGGTCCTCTCGACGCGCAGACGTTAGAGAACAGGCTGAACGGCTATGGAAACAAAGTGAACGGCTCGAAATGAGTCCCGTCCGCGACTAACGGTCTGCCCTGCCTGGGTGGGCCCCAGACAGGAGAATTGTGGCTGCCAAACCACGCGTGCACGAAATCGCCTCTGAACTCGGAGTCGACAGCAAGGTGGCTCTCGCCAAGCTGAAAGAACTCGGGGAATTCGTCAAGAGCCCCTCATCGACCATCGAGCCCCCCGTGGCTCGCAAGCTCCGTGCTGCCCTCGAGGCAGACGGCGCGAGCACCGCGTCGGCACCCGCCGCCGCTGCTCCGACGGCTCCGGCCGCCGGTGGTGCTGCTCCCCGCCCGGCAGGCCGTCCCGGCCCCGTGCGTCCCACCGCTCCCGCGGCACCCGCCGCGGCGACCCCGGCTGCTCCGGCACCGGCGGCTCCGGCTCCGGCCGCTCCCGCTGCACCGGCGGCACCCGCCGCACCCGCGGCGGAGGCTGCTCCGGCCGCTCCGGCTCCGGCCGCTCCCGCGGCACCTGCCGCTGAGGCCCCCGAGGGATCCGTTCCGGCGGCACCCGGCGCACCTGGTGTGCCGCGTCCCGGTGGCGCACCGCGTCCGGGCAACAATCCGTTCGCTTCGGCGCAGGGCATGGGACAGCGTCCCGCCGGCCCCCGTCCGGGCAACAACCCGTTCGCTTCGGCGCAGGGCATGGGCCAGCGCCCGGCTCCGTCCCCCGGCAACATCCCGCGTCCGCAGGCTCCGCGTCCGGGCGCACCGCGTCCCGGTGCTCCGCGTCCGGGTGGCGCAGGTCGCCCCGGTGGCGCAGGTCGCCCCGGTGCTCCGTTCCAGCAGCGTCCCGGCGGCCCCGGCCGTCCGGGCGGTGCAGCCGGTGGCGGCTTCGCGCGCCCCGGTGCTCCGGCAGCCGGCGGTTTCGCCGGTCGTCCCGGTGGTGGTGGCGGTCGTGGCCGTGGTCCCGGCGGTGGTACCGCAGGTGCCTTCGGCAAGGGTGGCGGCAAGTCCAAGCAGCGCAAGTCGCGTAGGGCGAAGCGTCAAGAATTCGAGATGAGGGATGCCCCGACCGTCGGTGGCGTCAACGTCTCGCGCGGTAACGGCGAGATCATCCGGATGCGCCGCGGCGCGTCGATCTCCGACTTCGCGGACAAGATCGAGAACATCACCGGCTACACGGTGCAGCCGGGCACGCTCGTCACGATCCTCTTCAACCTCGGCGAGATGGCCACGGCCACCGAGTCGCTGGATGAGGCGACGTTCGAGGTGCTGGGTGCCGAGCTGGGCTACAAGATCCAAATGGTCTCCCCCGAGGACGAGGACAAGGAGCTCCTGGAGAGCTTCGGTCTGGACCTCGACCAGGAGCTCGAGGACGAGAACGAGGACGACCTCGAGATCCGTCCGCCGGTCGTGACCGTCATGGGTCACGTCGACCACGGTAAGACCCGACTGCTCGACGCGATCCGCAACGCCAACGTCGTTGCCGGAGAAGCCGGTGGCATCACGCAGCACATCGGTGCGTACCAGGTCTGGACCGAGCACGAGGGCATCGAGCGCGCGATCACCTTCATCGACACCCCGGGTCACGAGGCGTTCACCGCCATGCGTGCTCGTGGTGCGCAGGTGACCGACCTCGCGATCCTCGTGGTCGCCGCCGACGACGGCATCATGCCGCAGACGGTCGAGGCGCTCAACCACGCCCAGGCCGCCGGTGTGCCGATCGTGGTCGCGGTCAACAAGATCGACAAGCCCGAAGCCAACCCCGGCAAGGTGCGCCAGCAGCTCACCGAGTACGGCCTGGTCGCAGAGGAGTATGGCGGCGACGTCATGTTCGTGGATGTATCGGCCCGTGCGGGCACGAACATCCAGGCGCTTCTGGACGCCGTGCTGCTCACGGCGGACGCGGGTCTGGACCTCACGGCCAACCCGAACAAGGCTGCCCGCGGTGTCGCGATCGAAGCGAAGCTCGACAAGGGTCGCGGTTCGGTTGCCACGGTGCTCATCCAGTCCGGAACGCTGCGCGTCGGCGACGCGATCGTCGCCGGTACCGCTTATGGCCGCGTTCGTGCCATGGCGGATGAGAACGGCGAGCCGGTCACCGAAGCGGCTCCGTCGCGTCCGGTCCAGGTGCAGGGTCTGAACTCCGTGCCCCGCGCGGGTGACACGTTCATCGTCACCGACGAGGATCGTCTGGCCCGCCAGATCGCTGAGAAGCGTGAAGCGGCCGAGCGCAACGCCCAGCTGGCCAAGGCCCGCAAGCGCATCTCGCTCGAGGACTTCACCCGCGCTCTTCAGGAGGGCAAGGTCGAGTCGCTCAACCTCATCATCAAGGGCGACGTGTCCGGTGCCGTCGAGGCGCTGGAGGAATCGCTCCTCAAGATCGAGGTCGACGAGTCCGTGCAGTTGCGCATCATCCACCGCGGTGTCGGTGCGGTGACGGAGTCCGACGTGAACCTGGCGACGATCGACAACGCGATCATCATCGGCTTCAACGTGCGCCCCGACTCGAAGGCCCGCGAGCGGGCTTCGCGAGAAGGCGTGGACATCCGGTTCTACTCCGTCATCTACAACGCGATCGACGACGTCGAGCAGTCCCTCAAGGGCATGCTCAAGCCGGAGTTCGAAGAGGTGCAGTCGGGTGTGGCCGAGATCCGCGAGGTGTTCCGCTCCTCCAAGTTCGGCAACATCGCGGGTGTCATCGTCCGCTCCGGAACGATCACGCGCAACGCCAAGGCGCGCGTCATCCGCGACGGCGTCGTGCTGGCCGATGGCCTGGCCATCGAGTCGCTGCGTCGCTTCAAGGACGACGTCACCGAGGTGCGTACGGACTTCGAGGCCGGTATCGGTCTCGGCAAGTTCAACGACATCCAGATCGGTGACGAGATCGAGACGACCGAGATGATCGAGAAGCCGCGCGGCTAGGAACACTGGCTGAGCTTTACCGGATGCCTCGACCCGCACGGGTCGGGGCATCCGGGGTATCGTCAGACCTCACCGTGCGAGCGGTGCGAGAGTGGGAGACAAGAAAATGGCTTCGGAACGACAGGCAAGGGTCGCGGATCGCATCCGCGTAGTACTGGCAGAACGCCTCGAGAAGGGGCTGCGCGACCCGCGGCTCGGATTCGTCACGATCACCGACGTGAAGGTGACCGGTGACCTCCAGCACGCCTCCGTGTTCTACACGGTGATGGGCGATGAGGCGCTGCGCGCCGACACCGCTGCGGCGCTGAAGTCCGCGACCGGGCTGCTGCGCACCGAGGTGGGCAAGAACCTCAACACGCGACTGACGCCCTCGCTCGAGTTCATCCTCGACGCGATCCCGGAGAACGCCGACCACATCGCGGCGCTGCTGCGCGAGGCCCGCGAGCGCGACGCCGCCGTGGCGGCACTGGCCGCCACCGGCTCCTACGCCGGCGACGCAGACCCGTACCTCAAGCCGCGCGAGGAAGAGGCCGAGGTCGAGGACGAAGAGACCGACGCCGAAGAGGCCGAGTCCGAGGACGACGCGTCCGAGGACGAGGCGCCGGCTTCCTGACCCGAGTTGCACGAATGGGCATGCCCCGCGCTGACAGCGCCGGGCATGCCCATTCGCGTACCGGTCAGGTGGTGGGGTGCCCGGGCAGCCGTAGGAGTCCGTCGGATGCCTCGGCCAGCCCGTCGGCGATGAGCGAGTCGATCGCCCGGTCGCGCTGGTGCGAGTCGGGCCAGGTCGCGGCGGCCGCGTCGATCGGCACGGCGCGGGGCGCGGCATCCCGCAGCGCCTTCAGCACCGCCCCGCGCGCCTGGCGGTCGCTGCCCTCGTAGCGCGCTTGCCGACGGCGGGTGTCGCCGGTGTCGGGGGAGTCGGCGGCCACCCAGGCACAGGCATGCCGGATCGGGCATGCGTCGCAGCGAGGGCTGCGAGCCGTGCAGATCACCGCGCCGAGTTCCATCGTCGCCGCGTTCAGGATCGCGGCGTCGACGGGATCCGCGGGGAGGATCGCCTCCATGTCGGCGAGGTCACTGCGCGCCGGCGGCCCGGGCTGCGAGCGGCCGTCCACTGCACGAGCGAGCACGCGACGCGTGTTGGTGTCGACGACCGGATGCCGGTCACCGTACGCGAACACGGCCACCGCGCGGGCGGTGTAGTCGCCGATCCCGGTGAGGGCGAGAAGCGCATCCACGTCGCGCGGAACCACGCCGCCGTGACGCTCGGTGATCTCGACGGCTGCCCGGTGCAGCCACAGGGCGCGCCGCGGGTAGCCGAGGTTCGCCCACTGGTGCACGGCCTCTGCCGGGGCATCCGCCGCCAGTGCGGCCGGGGTCGGCCACCGCAGCAGCCACGCCTGCAGATGCGGGATGACGCGCGACACCGGGGTCTGCTGCAGCATGAACTCGCTGACGAGGACTCCCCAGGCGCCGAAACCCTCGGCCCGCCAGGGCAGGTCGCGCGCGTCCTCCCGGTACCAGGCGATGAGCGGAGTCGCGAGGTCGGGCACGTCCTCCAGCCTAGGCGGGGACCCGCGCCGGGCGCGCCCGCGGCCTAGGCTGGAGGCATGCGCCTGCCGACCACGCCGACCACGACCCTGTGGCGGCAACTGCGCGACGAGGTGCTCCGCAGCTACCCCGCGGGTCGTGTGATCGTCGCCGTCGACGGTGTCGACGGCGCGGGCAAGAGCACGTTCGCGGATGGCTTCGCCGAAGCGTTCGCGGAGGTCGGGACCGCCGTGTTCCGCGCGAGCATCGACGGCTTCCATCGTCCGCGCGCCGAGCGATACGCGCGTGGGCGCCACAGCCCTGAGGGGTTCTACCGCGACTCGTTCGACTACAGCGCGCTCCGGCGCGTGCTGATCGATCCGTTCCGCGACGGCGCGCAGACGTCGGGCACGACCGGGTTCCAGCTCGAGGCGTTCGACGTCGCGCGCGACACTCCGGTCGAGGCGCAGTGGGTCACCGCGCCCAAGGACGCCGTCCTCATCATCGACGGGGTCTTCCTGCTGCGGCCGGAGCTGCGCGACCTGTGGGACTGGTCGGTCTGGCTCGAGGTGCCGTTCTCCGTGTCGTATGCCCGGATGGCACTGCGCGACGGCTCCAGCCCGAACCCGGATGCCCGTTCGAATGCGCGCTACCGGCAAGGACAGGCGATCTACCTGAGCGAAGCGCGGCCGCAAGCCGAGGCATCCGCCATCGTCGACAACAGCGACCTCGGGCACCCCGTGCGTGTCGCGGAGGACTTCACCTGATGACCCACCCACCCTCCGGAATCCTGTTCGTCGACAAGCCGGGCGGCATCACCAGCCATGACGTCGTCTCGCGGGCGCGCAAGGCGCTGAACACCCGCAAGATCGGCCACGCCGGCACACTCGACCCGATGGCCACGGGCCTGCTGATCCTCGGTGTCGGACCGGCCACCCGCCTACTCACCTACATCGTCGGCCTCGACAAGACGTATGTGGCCACCATCCGGCTCGGTGCGACGACCGATACCGATGACGCCGAGGGCGCCATCGTGGAGAAGGCGGATGCCGCATCCCTCGCCGCCGTCACACCCGACGCGATCGGAGCCGGCATCGCGGCCCTCACCGGCACGATCTCGCAGATCCCGAGCACGGTCTCGGCGATCAAGGTCGCCGGTCGGCGCGCCTACGACCTGGTCCGCGCGGGGGAGGAGGTCGAGCTCGCCGCGCGTACCGTCACCGTGTCGCGGTTCGACGTGCTCGCCGTGCGCCCGTCCGACGAGGCGATCGATCTCGACGTGGTCGTGGACTGCTCCAGCGGCACGTACATCCGTGCGCTCGCCCGCGACCTCGGTGCTGACCTGGGAGTCGGCGGACACCTGACCGCGCTGCGGCGCAGCCGCATCGGAGCCTTCGACGTCGCCGAGGCGGCCGCCGTGGAAGACCTGGCCGAGACCGCGCTCGCATCGCCGGCGGAGGTCGCCCGCACCGTGCTCGGCGCCATCGAGGTCACCGCTGACGAGGCCCGCGACCTGCGGCACGGCAAGCGTCTGCCCGGTGCCGCCGAGCGCGCCGCGGGGTTCCCCACGGCGGCGATAGACCTCGACGGCCGCCTGGTCGGCATCGTGGAGCGCCGCGGAGCGGACGTGAAGAGCATCATGAACCTGCCCGAGGAGCCGACCGAATGATCCTGTGGTTCACCTACGTCGTGGTCGGCATCGCTGTCGTCGCCGGACTGCTGTGCGTCGTGCTGGGGCTCTCCGGTCGACGCCCCAGCGACCTCACCGTCGGCGCGCTGGCGCTGCTCGAACTCGCGCTGATCGCGCAGGTCGTCATCGCGATCGTCGCGCCGTTCGCGGGCAACGCTCCCACCGGGAGCGTGCTGGAGTTCTGGGTCTACCTCGTCTCGGCGGCGCTGCTGCCGCCCGCCGGCGTCGCGTGGGCGCTGCTCGAGCGCAGCCGGTGGAGCACCGTGATCATGGGCGTCGCGGCGCTGGCCGTGGCCGTCATGGTGTGGCGCATGCAGACGATCTGGACGATGCCGATCGCCTGAGCGCGACCGGGGTCGCGCCGAGCGGCACCCGTATCGGATCTAGGATTGTCGGGTCATGTCTTCTCCTGCACCCACCCGCCGCATGACCGGTGTCGGCCGGGTCCTCGTGATCGTCTACGCGATCATGGCTCTCGCCGCGCTCGGTCGTTCCCTGGTCCAGATCGTCGAGAAGTTCGACGAGGCTCCGCTGGCCTACACGCTGTCCGCCGCATCCGCCGTCGTGTACGTGCTCGCGACGCTGGCGCTCATCTTCGCGGGACGCCCCGCCTGGTACGTGGTCGCCTGGGTCGCGATCTGCTTCGAGCTGGTCGGCGTGCTCGTGGTGGGCACGCTGAGCATCGTGGCGCCGGACCTGTTCCTGCACCCGACGGTGTGGTCGCAGTTCGGCATCGGATACCTGTTCATCCCGCTCGTGCTGCCGTTCTTCGGCCTGTGGTGGCTCATCGTCCACCGCCCCGCGTCGGCCGGCGCCGCGGCTCTCGCCGAGAGCGCGGTGACGGCCCGATGATCGTCTTCCGCGATCCGGCCGAGGTGCCGGCGGGCTTCGGCCCGTCCGTCGTCGCCATCGGCAAGTTCGACGGCGTGCACGCCGGACACCGTGCCGTCATCACCCGCGCGCGGGTGGACGCCGCCACCAGCGGTGCCCGCGTGGTCGCAGTGACATTCGACCGCAACCCACTCAGCATCCTGCGCCCCGAGCTGTGCCCGGAGAGCCTGATCGGAGTGACGCAGAAGCTCGCGTTCCTCGCCGAGGCCGGCGTCGACGCGACCCTGCTGCTCACTTTCGACGAGGCACTCGCCCAGCTCAGTGCCCGGGCGTTCGTCGAGCACGTCCTGGTGGACGCGCTCGATGTGCGCACGGTGCTCGTGGGCGAGGACTTCCGGTTCGGGCACGGCGGCGCGGGCAATCCGGAGCTGTTGCGCGAGATGGGAATCCAGTACGGTTTCCGCGTGGATGTCGTGGATGACGTGCGTGCGATCGACGACGGTCGGCGCGTGTCCTCGACGTGGATCCGGGAGCTGCTCTCGGAAGGGGATGTCGAGACGGCCGGCCGTCTGCTCGGCCGCCCGGCATCGCTGTGGGGCGAGGTCGTGCACGGGCTCAAGCGCGGCCGCGAGCTCGGCTTCCCCACCGCCAACCTCTCGCCGGACCTCGAGGGATTCGTTCCGGCGGACGGCGTCTACTCCGGATGGCTCGTGGACGAGGAGTCCGAGAACGGCCTCCGCCCCGGCATCCGCTATCCGGCCGCGATCAGCATCGGCACCAACCCGACGTTCGATGACGTGCACATGCGCCAGGTGGAGGCCTACGTCCTGGACGAGACCGACCTGGACCTCTACGGCCACCGCGTCGAGATCCAGTTCACTGCGCGCATCCGTGGCATGGTCGCATTCGAAGGCATCGAGCGGCTCATCGAGCAGATGACCGACGACGTCGCAAAGGTGCGCGCGGCCCTGCCATGACCCCCGCCCCGCGCCGGAGTATCGCCCTCGTTCGTCGCATCATCGTCGGCGTGATCATCGGCGCGTTCGGTCTGGCCGCGATCGGCGGCATCGTCGTGCTGCTGGGCGCCGAGCTGGGCTCGGCCGCGGGCCGCGTGCTGGGCACGACGGTGATCGTGGGCGCGTTCAGTGTGGCGGTGCTGTGCTGTGCGGCCCTCGCCGGGCGACGGCTGCAGGTGTTCGGCATGGTCGGCGCAGCGATCAGCGCCATCGCCGCGCTGCTGGTGATCTGGGTGATCTGGTACGAGGGGCCGTGGGGCGACTTCGTCGAAGGGCTCTTCCGCGTGATGTGGACCGCGGTGGCGGCGTCGGTCGCGTTCGCCCTGGCCTCGTTGCTGCTCCTGCTCGCCGATCGGACGCGCTCCGCCGTGCGCGTCGGCCTCATCGTGACCCTGGGCCTGTTCGGCTTGGTGCTCGCGATGATCATCATCGTGATTTGGTGGCCGGATGCCGTGGACCGCGAGGTGTTCCCGCGAGCGCTCGGCATCTCCGCCATCCTCGCCGCGCTGGGCGCCGTCGTGGTGCCGGTGATCTCCCTGCTGATGCCCGAACGCAGCGCCGCACGGCTGTCCGCAGCATCCGTCGAGCGAATCGGCATGGAGGCCGCGCGTCTCGGTGTCACGTCCGACGAGCTGATCGAGCGACTCCTGCCCGGCGATTCGCCGACGGACGCTCCATCTCCGCCTCCGCCCTACATTCCGCAGCCGTAGACCGCGGGGCGGCGCGGCTCTACGATCGAGTCCGTGGACGCCGTCGACCTCGTCATGGCGGCCGCTGTCCCGAGCGGTCGCACCCCGAATCTGTGGGGCGCGCTCGGCTGCGCTGTCGCGTACAGCGCGGCCCTGTTCGCCGTCCTCGACGGATTCGCGGATCTCATCCTGGCCAGGGGGGATTCCGCAGCCGGAAGATTGACGCCGGGGATAGGCTTGAAGTTCGGATCGAAGATCGCCGCAGCGGTGATCACCGTCGTCGCGGCGGCCCTGGTTCTGGCGCTGGATCAGAACTGGTTCGCCTTCGCGACGCTGAGCATCTCGTTCGTCGTGATCGTCGGGATTGGTGTCATCGTTCTCGTCCGACACACGGCGACGACCTCCACGCGCACCGCGAGTGGGGGCGGCTGATCGAGATCCCGCAGAAAGAGGAGAGGCGCATGAGCCGAACAGAACTGCAGACGCTGCCCGAGCGGGCCGTCGAACTGCTCGGCGGAGAGCCGGACGACACGACACTCGCGCGCTATCTGCACGGGCTCGCCGGAGTGGATGCCGTCGGCCTCGAGCAGCGCGCCGCCGCGCTCGGCACCCGCTCCATCAAGACGTCGTCCAAGAAGTGGGCGCTGGACAAGATCATCGAGCTGATCGATCTGACCACCCTCGAAGGAGCGGACACCCCGGGCAAGGTGCGCTCACTGGTCGCGAAGGCGCTGCGTCCGGATGCCTCGGATCCGACCTGCCCGCGCGTTGCGGCCGTCTGCGTCTACGGCGACATGGTCCCGTACGCGGTGGAGGCGCTCGGTGCGGCGCACGGCGACCCCGACGACGGCCTCATCGGCGTCGCGGCGGTGGCCACCGCGTTCCCGAGCGGTCGTTCGTCGCTCGCGATCAAGCTGCAGGACACCGCTGAGGCGGTGGCCGCCGGTGCCGATGAGATCGACATGGTGATCGACCGCGGCGCGTTCCTCTCCGGCCGGTACGGACTGGTCTTCGACCAGATCGCGCGCGTCAAAGAGGCCTGCCGGCGTGCGGACGGGACATCCGCTTCGCTCAAGGTCATCCTCGAGACCGGCGAGCTGAACACCTACGACAACATCAAGCGGGCGTCCTGGCTGGCGATCCTCGCGGGCGGCGACTTCATCAAGACGTCCACCGGAAAGGTGCAGCCCGCCGCGACCCTGCCGACGACGCTGCTCATGCTCGAGGTCGTGCGCGACTGGCATCGCGCGACGGGCGAGAAGATCGGCGTGAAGCCGGCCGGCGGCATCCGCACGTCGAAGGACGCGATCAAGTACCTCGTCACCGTCGCCGAGACGGTGGGCGAGGAATGGCTGCAGCCGCACCTGTTCCGGTTCGGGGCGTCCAGCCTGCTGAACGACGTGCTGCTGCAGCGGCAGAAGATGCAGTCCGGCCATTACTCCGGCGCCGACTACGTGACGATCGATTAGAAGATTGCGACTGAGGACCTCATGAGCTTCCTGGAATACGCCCCCGCACCGGAGTCCCGCGCGATCCTGAATCTGCGCGACGAGTACGGTCTGTTCATCGACGGCGAGTTCGTCGCCGGGCGCGGCACGCCGTTCGCGACGATCTCCCCGGCGGACGAGTCGCACATCGCGATGATCTCGTCGGCGAACGACGCGGATGTCGCGACCGCCGTCGCGGCAGCCCGCCGCGCGTACGACACCACGTGGTCGAAGATGAGCGGTCGCGACCGCGGCAAGTACCTGTTCCGGATCGCGCGCCTCGTGCAGGAGCGGGCGCGCGAGCTCGCCGTGGCCGAGAGCCTCGACAACGGCAAGCCGATCAAGGAGAGCCGCGACGTCGACGTCCCGCTCGTGGCCGCCTGGTTCTTCTACTACGCCGGCTGGGCCGACAAGCTCGACTTCGCCGGGGTGGGCGCGAACCCGCGCGCGCTCGGCGTGGCCGGGCAGATCATCCCGTGGAACTTCCCGCTGCTGATGCTCGCGTGGAAGATCGCTCCCGCGCTGGCGGCCGGCAACACGGTGGTCCTCAAGCCCGCCGAGACCACGCCGCTCTCGGCGCTGCTGTTCGCCGAGATCCTGCAGCAGGCCGACCTGCCGCCGGGCGTCGTGAACATCATCACCGGCGCCGGAGACACCGGCGCGGCGCTGGTGGGCGCCGACATCGACAAGGTCGCCTTCACCGGGTCGACCGGCGTCGGGCGTGCGATCGCCAAGCAGATCGCCGGCACCGGCAAGAAGGTCACCCTCGAGCTCGGTGGCAAGGCCGCGAACATCGTGTTCGACGATGCGCCGATCGACCAGGCCATCGAAGGCATCGTCAACGGCATCTTCTTCAACCAGGGCCACGTCTGCTGCGCGGGCAGCCGTCTGCTGGTGCAGGAGTCGATCCACGACGAGGTGGTGGACCGGCTCAAGGAACGCCTGTCGACCCTGCGTCTGGGCGACCCGCTCGACAAGAACACCGACATCGGCGCGATCAACTCGGCCGAGCAGCTCGAGCGGATCCGCACGCTCAGCGCCGTCGGCGAGGCCGAGGGCGCCGAGCGCTGGAGCCCGGACTGCGTCATCCCCGACAACGGCTTCTGGTTCGCGCCCACGATCTTCACCAACGTCGAGACGAGCCACCGCATCGCCCGCGAAGAGGTCTTCGGACCGGTCCTCTCGGTGCTGTCGTTCCGCACCCCGGCCGAGGCCATCGCCAAGGCGAACAACACGCCCTACGGGCTGTCGGCCGGCATCTGGACCGACAAGGGCAGCCGCATCCTCGCGGTCGCCGACAAGCTGCGCGCGGGCGTCATCTGGGCGAACACGTTCAACCGATTCGACCCGGCTTCGCCCTTCGGCGGGTACAAGGAGTCCGGCTACGGGCGCGAAGGCGGCAAGCACGGCCTGGCCGCGTACCTCGCCCCGGCCTCGGCCGCGGCATCCCTGACCGCACGAAATGCGGGCACCACGAAGAAGGCGGTGACCAAGTGAGCCGTCTGAGCGTCCCCAAGACCTACAAGCTCTACATCGGGGGAGCGTTCCCTCGCAGCGAGTCGGGTCGCACGTACGAGATCGTGAGCGCCAAGGGCGACTTCCTGGCCAACGCTGCACTGGCGTCGCGGAAGGATGCACGCGACGCCATCGTCGCCGCGCGCGGCGCGGCGAAGGGCTGGTCGGGAGCGACCGCGTACAACCGCGGGCAGGTGCTGTACCGCATCGCCGAGCTGCTCGAGGGGCGTCGCGCCCAGTTCGTCGATGAGATCGTGCGCGTGGAAGGGGTGTCGGCGGCTGTCGCCGGAGCCCAGGTCGACGAGGCCATCGATCGCTGGGTCTGGTACGCCGGATGGACCGACAAGCACGCCCAGGTGGCGGGCAACGCCAACCCGGTCGCGGGTCCGTACTTCAACATCTCGGTGCCGGAGCCGACCGGGGTGGTCGCGGTGATCGCGCCGCAGGATTCTTCTCTGCTCGGTCTGGTCTCCGCGATCGCGCCGCCGCTGGTGACCGGCAACACCGTGGTCGTGGTGGCCAGCCAGCAGTACCCGCTGTCGGCCATCTCGCTCGCCGAGGTGCTCGCCACCAGCGATGTTCCTGCGGGAGTGGTGAACATCCTCACCGGTTCGCCGGCAGAGATCGCCCCGTGGCTGGCCTCGCACGCCGACGTCAACGCGCTGGATCTGGTCGGGGCATCCGCTCTGGACTGGGTGGATCTGCAGATCGCCGCGGCCGACACGCTCAAGCGTGTGCTGCCCCCGGAGGAGGGGGCGGATGCGGCGTCCCCGAGCCTCGAGCGGATCACCGCGTTCACCGAGACCAAGACGGTCTGGCACACCAAGAGCATGGTCTGATCGGGCCTTCTGCGACCCCGGAGAAAAAGATAACGAAAGGGTAACGAGCGCATGTAGAGTGTTCGCACACGTCGACGAAGACGTGGTGAATTCCTCGGAGGACATGCCCGAATGCCCCACGACGCTGTTGCGACGCCTGCGCGCGATCACGTCCACGCGCTGCTCATCGTGTGCGTTCTCGCCGTGGCCAGTCTGGTGATCGCGTTCCTCGGCGCGAGTCCGGCGCGCGTCAGCTCGACCGAGCTGCTGGGCGCCCCGCGGACGCCGGGCGAGAACGCCTTCATCGCCAGTCATCGCGGGGGAGGAGCCACCGCTCCGGAGAACACCCTGCCGGCCATCGAGGCGGCCCTCGCCGGCGGATTCGAGTACGTCGAGGTCGACATCGCCCTCACGGCCGATCGCCGTGCCGTGCTCATGCACGATGCCTCGGTGGACCGCACCACGGACGGGCACGGACGTCTCGCGATGCTCACCTTCGACGAGGTGCGCGGGCTGGACGCGGGGGCCTGGTTCGACCCCTCGTTCGCCGGCACCCAGGTACCGACGCTCGAGGAGTTCCTCGACGTGCTGGACGCGTCCGGCAAAAAGGCGATGATCGAGCTCAAGGGTAGGTGGGATGCCGAGACCGTCGCCGGCTTCGTCGCACAGGTCGCGGCGCGCGGGCTGGAGCAGCACATCATCGTGTCGAGCTTCGACGCGCGGACGCTGGCGCTGGCGGCCACGGCCTCCACGGCGATCCCGCGGCTGGCGATCTTCCGCAAGCTGCCGGCCGACATCGTCGAGGCCGCACTGGAACTGGGAGTGCGCGGCGTCATCGTCGACCGCCGCGTCGTGATGGCGCAGCCCGAGATCATCGACAGTCTGCACGCGGAGGGCGTGCGCGTGGTCGTCTATACGCTCAACGACCACGAGCACTGGCAGGAAGTGACGCAGCTCGGAGTGGACGGCATCGTCACCGACTCGCCGGCGACGCTGTCCGACTGGCAGGCGGGCGCCGACGCCGAGCGCTGAACGCGCGATCGACGCCCAATTCGGCGGTTCCCGGAGTGGACGCGCGGCCGCCGTTCGGTCCGCCGTTAGGGTCTGAAGGTCACCCCGATGAATGGAGCCGTCATGTCCTCGATCACCCGAGTCGCACCCCGGGCGATTGTCGCGGCCTTGGCGATGGGAGCGCTGGCGTTCGCGCTCACCGGCTGCGTGCCCGAACCGGCGCCGACGGCGTCGGGCTCACCGACGGCGACCTCGATCACGACACCCGCTCCGTCGCCGACCCCGACGGAGACCAGCGACGCGGGCAGCGACATCACCCTTCCGGCGAACTGCGAGGCGATCTACTCGCCCGAGATGCTGGCGACCATGCAGTCACAGGTTCCGCCGTTGAACGATCCCGGGGTGACGATGTTCTCCTCGCAGATCGTCGAGGCACTCGAGGTGCTGAATTCGGGCGCCCCCACGCTGCGCTGCTCATGGGGGCAGCCGTCCGAGGTCGGGATGTCGACCAACGTCACGATCGTCGACGGTGCGCAGGCCGATTCGGTCCGCACCGCGCTGCTCAACGCCGGGTACTCGTGCGAGGACACCCTCGACGGCACCATGTGCCGCTT
This sequence comes from Microbacterium sp. Root61, assembly GCF_001427525.1. NCBI lineage: Bacteria > Bacillati > Actinomycetota > Actinomycetes > Micrococcales > Microbacteriaceae > Microbacterium > Microbacterium sp. Root61. The sequence continues at coordinate 409,381 of NZ_LMGU01000002.1, forward strand.
CGAGGAGGAGCTGATGACGCAGGACGACACGCTGGTTCACCGCGGCGAGACGCATTTCTTCCGCGGCAACGGGTGGGTCGCCACCGCGTGGCTGAACGTCGCGCCCGAGGGCTACACCGAGGACATCGTCGCGACGCTCTGGGGCTGAACGGCCGCATGCCCTAGACTGGTCGCGGACACTCGTCGTCGACACCGCACCCCGCTGAAGCGAGTTCATGCGGATCGCACCGAGAAGTCCCGCCCGCGTCCGTCCCGGCAATCACGAGCCGACCGTGGGTCTCGCCGTCCTCACCGGTCTCGATCGGTCCTCGCCGGAACATCCGGCTTTCACGCTCAGGAGGAGCATGCCGACCACGGCAACCGCCGCACAGAAGTCTGCCCAGCGGCGCAGGAAGCCCTCGACGTCGCGTCGCGACGACGAGGCGCCCATCATCCCGATCCTCGCCCGCAAGGTGCGCGAGGTCGAGGCCAAGGCTCAGCGCGGGAAGCTCGGGCCCACCAATCGTGTGAAGTTCCAGGTCATCGCCTTCCTCGTCCGCGAGGAGCGCGCCCGTGTCAAGGCCGACACCACCCTCGCCGACGGCGCCCGCGCAGAGCTGCTCAAGCGCCTCGACGGCGTCGCGACGATCCTCGCCAAGACGGCTGCGCGCGACACGTCGCTCATCCAGCTGCTCGAGGTCGACCAGGCCGCGTCTCCGGTCGCGCGCCGCATGCGTCGCGACTGGCTGCTGGAGTCGGGTGCGGACCTGCCCGCCGACGAGCTCATCATCACGGATGTCGCGCCCACCTCGGCACCGGTCGTTCCGGCCGCTCTGGCCGAGCGTCAGGTCGTGCCGGTCGCGATCGAAGCCCGCCAGATGGCCAACCCGTTCCTCGCGCCCGACTTCAGCTCGCACACCCACCAGGAGACGCCCCGGCGCCGCCTGGACGGCTGGGAGCTCATGGGCCCGCTGTACAAGGCGTTCGAAACCGGCGCCGGCGGCTCGGCCGCGTCGATGGAACTGCCACCGGTCCCCGAGTTCGATCGACTCTCGCCCAGAGGCCTCGAGGTCATGCCGCACCAGTCGCGGTTCCTGGAAGCGGTGCGCGAAGGTCATCGCCAGTTCCTGCTCGCGGATGAGCCGGGCCTCGGCAAGACCGCCGAGTCGGTGCTCGCCGCATCCGTCTCCGGCGCCTACCCGCTGCTGGTCGTCGTGCCGAACGTCGTCAAGATGAACTGGGCGCGCGAGGTGGAGCGCTGGACGCCCCAGCGTCGCGCCACGGTGATCCAGGGCGACGGCGAGGACATGGATGCGTTCGCGGACGTGTTCATCGTCAACTACGAGATCCTCGACCGGCACCTGGCCTGGCTGAGCTCGATCGGCCTGAAGGGCATGGTCGTCGACGAGGCCCACTTCATCAAGAACCTCAGTTCGCAGCGCTCGCAGAACGTGCTGGCGCTGGCCGGCCGCATCCGCGAACAGGTCAGCAACCCCCTCCTGCTCGCGCTGACCGGTACGCCGCTCATCAACGACGTCGAGGACTTCGACGCGATCTGGCGCTTCCTGGGCTGGACCAACGGCGAGAAGCCCGGTCCCGAACTCATGGCGAAGCTCGATGCGACCGGTCTCACCCCGGCCGACAAGGCCTTCTATCCGGAGGCACGCGAGGCCGTCATCTCGATGGGTATCGTACGGCGCAAGAAGAAGGATGTCGCGGCCGATCTGCCCGACAAGCTCATCGCCGACCTGCCCGTGGAGCTCGACGACGAATTCGGTCGTTCGATCCGCCAGGCCGAGCGCGAACTCGGCCAGCGCCTCGCCGACCGCTACCGTCGCATCATCGACGCGCGCGGCGACCGGGGCCTCGCCTTCGGCGAGATCGACGAGGACATCGTCCGTCTCGTCGCGCAGAACGAGCTCGACGAGTCCAAGGCCGCCGGTACCGGCTCGGAGAACGTCTTCACGATGGTCCGAAAGATCGGGCAGGCCAAGGCGCTCCTCGCCGCCGACTACACGGTGCAGCTGCAGCGCTCGGTCGGCAAGGTCGTGTTCTTCGCCAAGCACATCGACGTCATGGATGCGGCGGAGAAGCACTTCGCCGCCGCCGGTCTGCGGACGATCTCGATCCGCGGAGATCAGACCACCGCGGCCCGTCAGCTCGGCATCGACGCGTTCAACAACGACCCCGAGGTCGGCGTCGCGGTGTGCTCACTGACCGCGGCCGGTGTCGGCCTGAACATGCAGGCCGCCTCGAACGTCGTGCTCGCGGAGCTGTCGTGGACCGCGGCCGAGCAGACGCAGGCGATCGACCGTGTGCACCGCATCGGTCAGGACGAGCCCGTGACCGCGTGGCGCATCATCGCCGCGCACACGATCGACACGAAGATCGCGGAGCTGATCGACTCGAAGCAGGGTCTCGCGGCACGCGCGCTCGACGGCGAGGCCGTCGACCCGCAGTCCAGCGACTCCGTGCAGCTCTCGGCACTCATGCACGTGCTGCGGCGCGCGCTCGGCGCCGCGTAGCCTTCGGGTCGTCGGGACCCTGGCGCACGCTGTGTGGCAGGGTCCCGGCATCCGGCGATAGTGTCGGTGGAGGCAGCGTCGCCGGCGTGTTCATCTGACAGCAAGGAACCACAGCATGAAGATCGGCATCCTCACCAGCGGCGGAGATTGCCCCGGCCTGAACGCCGTCATCCGCGGCGCGGTGCTCAAGGGTACGACCGCCTACGACGTCGAGTTCGTCGGCATCCGCGACGGCTGGCGCGGCGTCGTGGACGGGGACTTCTTCCCGCTCACGCGACACGAGGTGAAGGGCCTGTCGAAGGTCGGCGGCACCATCCTCGGCACGAGCCGCACCAACCCCTACGAGGGTCCCCGCGGCGGCGCCGAGAACATCGCCAAGACGCTCTACGGCCACCGCATCGACGGCATCATCGCGATCGGCGGTGAGGGCACCCTCGCCGCGGCCAACCGCCTCGCGAACGACGGCATCAACATCCTCGGCGTGCCCAAGACGATCGACAACGACCTGCGCGCGACCGACTACTCATTCGGCTTCGACACTGCCGTCAACATCGCCACGGAGGCGATGGACCGCCTCCGTACCACCGGCGATTCGCACCAGCGCTGCATGATCGCCGAGGTCATGGGCCGCCACGTCGGCTGGATCGCCCTGCACGCCGGTATGGCAGCCGGTGCCCACGCCATCTTGATCCCCGAGGTTCCGATGTCGATGGACGAGATCTGCGATCTCGTGACCAAGGCCCACGACCGCGGCCGCGCGCCGCTGGTCGTCGTGTCCGAGGGCTTCACCCTCAAGGGCATGGACGAGGCCTACAGCGACAAGGGCTTGGACGCCTTCAACCGTCCGCGTCTCGGCGGCATCGGCGACATGCTGGCGCCCGAGATCGAGCGCATCACCGGCATCGAGACCCGCTCCACCGTGCTCGGTCACATCCAGCGCGGCGGCTCGCCTTCCGGGTTCGACCGGGTGCTGGCGACCCGCCTCGGCCTGGCCGCGGTAGACGCCGTCGTCGAGCAGGCCTGGGGCCAGATGGTCTCGCTCAAGGGCACCGACATCGTGCGCGTCTCGTTCGACGAGGCGCTCGGCGAGCTCAACACCGTGCCGCTGTACCGCTACGAAGAGGCCGCCGCCCTCTTCGGCTGAATCGTCCAACCGCGGTCGCACCTTCTGTGAACAGGGAATCTGGCGGATGCAGGACCATTCTGCGTGAATCATCCTGCGTAGGCCAGAACCCCTGATCTCAGCGGGGGCGGGAGCGGATGCTGAGGCCGGTTGAGTGAGCCTCAGCCAGCGATGGCGCGCCGATGCGCGCCCTGCGCGATGGCGGTGAGGATGGTGTCGAGCACGCGGTCCCACTCGAACAGCAGCTGGTAGTAGTCGAAGCGCAGCACGACGTAGCCGCGCGCGACGAGCCGCGCGTCTTGCCGCAAGTCGCGGCGACGATCGCCAGCGCTGGAGTGATGCGCGAAGCCGTCGATCTGAACGACGAGCGAGGCGCCGATGAGGCCGTCGACGGAGTGCTGGTCGATTCGTACTTGCTGGCGAACGGCGATTCCTGCGTGTCTCAGGCCGTCAACCAGGATGCTCTCCAGGCCCGAGTCTGACAAGGACGTGACGACCGCAGCCAGTGCTGCCGCCTGCGTGCTGCGCCACGCGACCCGGGCGAGTGCGGCGGCGTCCGCGTTCTTCTTGCGGACGGCGGACTCCCACACCGCCAGCGCGTCGGACCGTGGCAGGCAGTGCGCAACGTGGAACAGCACGTTCAGCAGAGGATCCTCATTGGCGTTGCGACCGACCGGAGCAGGGCCATTGCCCCAGTGCAGCCGAAGCCCCGCAGACCCGAGCCGTGAAGCCGTGCCGGTGACGGCGACATGCGTGAGCGGTGGGTCCGTCTCCGAGTCGGGTACCCACAGCCCGCGCAGCGCGGCCGCGCTCACACACGTGACGCGTCCACTCACGCCGGCGGCCGCCACCTTCCGTGCATCGCAGTACGCAGTGGCCAGCCATGACCTGCGGATTCGGCGCAGGTGCCCGGTCTCAATCGCGCCGGCGATCTCGTAGACCGTGAAGCCCGCAGCCTGAGCGTCGGAGCTGTGTGCGATTCCGCTTCGTGCAGTGAGCCATGCCGCCAGTTCGGTGTGGCGACGGACTGCTGGGGTCGTCGGTGCAGACATGACTCGATGCTGCCGTCCGCTGCGGGAAGGGAGTGTCGATCGGCGGAGTCTGTGGACCGACCGGGCTCGAGCTCCGGTTGTGGAGGGTCCCCGAACGGCCTCGACGCGTCACTCGTGGTTGGCGAGATCAGGGAATCTGACGAGGACAGGACGATTCCGCGGAGATCGTCCTGCATGGGCCAGATCCCCTGTTGCGGATGAGGGGGATGCTCCGACCCCCGGGGCTACTCGCCCAGGCCCAGTGCGTCCAGGAGCCAGGCGAGCTCGAACGCCCGCTCCTTCCAGGCGTTGTAGCGCCCGCTGACGCCGCCGTGGCCGGCGACCATCTCGCACTTGAGCAGCGCGTCGGCGCCGACTTCGCGCAGGCGGGCGACCCACTTGGCCGGCTCGACGTACAGCACGCGCGTGTCGTTCAACGAGGTGACGGCGAGGATCGGCGGGTACGCGGCATCCGTCCGCACGTTCTCGTACGGCGTGTACGACTTCATGTACGCGTACACCTCGGGATCGTGCAGCGGGTCGCCCCACTCGTCCCACTCGATGACGGTGAGCGGCAGATCCTCGTCGAGGATCGAGGTCAGCGCGTCCACGAACGGCACCTCGGCCAGGATGCCGGAGAACAGCTCCGGCGCGAGGTTGGCGACCGCTCCCATGAGCAGGCCGCCGGCGCTGCCGCCCTCGGCCACGAGCCGGTCGGGCGAGGTGTAGCCGCTGTCGATGAGGTGCCGCGCGCTGTCGACGAAGTCGGTGAAGCTGTTGCGCTTGTTCAGGACCTTGCCGTCCTCGTACCACTGGCGCCCCATCTCGCCACCGCCGCGCACGTGCGCGACGGCGAAGACGACGCCGCGGTCGAGCTCGGACAGGCGAGCGATCGAGAAGCGCGGCTCGATGGAGTGCTCGTACGACCCGTAGCCGTACAGGTGCACGGGGCGTGGCTCGGAGCCGGCCTCGCCGAATGAGCGCTTCCACGCCAGCGAGATGGGCAGTTGCGTGCCGTCCTGCGCGGTCGCCCAGACCCGCGCCTGCGCGTAGTCGGCCGGGTCGTAGTCACCGAGCACGGGCTGGCGCTTGCGCAGCAGCAGTTCGCCGGTGGACAGCTCGTAGTCGTACACGGTGTTCGGGGTGACGAACGAGTCGTAGCCGAGCCGCAGCAGCGGGGGAGCCCACTCGCGGTTGCCGCCGAAGCCGGCGGTGTACAGCGGCTCGTCGAAGGTCAGCTCGGACACCGCGGAGGTCGCGTAGTCCAGCAGCCCGACGCGGGCGAGCCCGCCGCGGCGGTACTCCACGGTCGCGAAGTCGCGGTAGCAGTCCAGGTCGAGCAGGCGGGTGCCGACGGCGTGGGGGAGGACGACGGTCCGTGCACCCTGCGGGTCGGATGCCGAGACCCGGACGAGCTCGAAGTCCAGGGCGTCATCGTTGTGCAGGATGAACAGCACGTCCTCGCCGTCGATGACGGCGTGGTCGATCGAGTACTCCACGCCCTCATTGCGCGGCCACACGACCTGGGGTGCGGCGGACAGGTCGGATGCGGGGACGAGCCACTCCTCGGACGTCACGGACGAGCCCATGCCGATCACGAGGTACTTGTCGCTGCGCGTGAACCCGGCACCGAGCCAGAAGCGCTCGTCGGGTTCGTGGAAGAGCTTCACATCGGCTGCGGCATCCGTTCCGACCGCGTGGTGCCACACGGTGTCCGGGCGCCACTTGTCATCGACGGTGGAGTAGATGATCGACGCGCCGTCGGGGGAGAACTGGGCGCCGGCGAAAGCGTCGGTGATGACGTCCGCGAGGTCTTCGCCGGTCGCGAGGTCGCGCACCCGAACGGTGTAGCGCTCGTCGCCCGTGGTGTCGACGCCGAACAGCATGCGTCGTCCGTCATCGGTGACGTCGAACGCGCCGAGCGAGAAGAAGTCGAAGCCGTCGGCCTCGATGTTGCCGTCGAACAGCACCTGCTCGCCGGGGACGGGGACGCCCGGCTCGAGCACGGGCGGGGTCCAGTCGGCGGGGTCGGTGAGGGGCGCACGGCACTGGATGCCGTATTGCTGGCCCTCTTCGGTGCGGCCGTAGTACCACCAGTCGCCGCGGCGCGACGGCACCGACAGGTCGGTCTCCAGGGTGCGGTTCTTGATCTCCTGGAAGATGGTCTCGCGCAGCCCGGACAGGTGCGCGGTGCGGGCCTCGGTGTAGGCGTTCTCGGCTTCGAGATGCGCGAGCACCGCGGCATCCTCCTTCTCCCGCATCCACTCGTACGGATCGTCGAAAGTGTCGCCGTGATGGGTGCGGGGAGTCGACGTGCGCGGCGCGACCGGAGGGGTCGTGACGGTGTCGGCGATGGTTGCGGTGGACGGTGTCTCGTCGATGCTCACGGCTCAACGGTAGTCGAGCGGCACCCCCTCGCGGTCGGTACGGGGCGACCGTCGAGCAAGGAGTGCAACCGGAAGGCCCGGCGATGTGTAAGGATTTCATTTGGCCGGTTACCAAACCGTGAATCCAAGGTGAACTGTTCGTTCGTCATGCCGAAGTCTCGGCACCACATCTCCCTCTCTCCTCACATGGAAAGCGAACAGTGGACACCACAGTTCTGATCATCTTTCTGATCATCGCCCTGGCGCTCTTCTTCGACTTCACCAACGGCTTCCACGACACCGCCAACGCGATGGCCACCCCCATCGCCACCGGTGCGCTGAAGCCGAAAGTCGCAGTGCTCCTGGCCGCCGTGCTCAACCTCGTCGGTGCGTTCCTCTCGACCGAGGTGTCGCAGACGATCTCGCACGGCATCATCGAGGAAGACCAGATATCGGCGACGATCTTCCCGCAGCTGATCTTCGCCGGACTCATCGGCGCGATCACCTGGAACATGCTGACGTGGTTGCTCGGTCTGCCCTCGAGCTCGTCGCACGCCCTCTTCGGTGGTCTGATCGGCGCGACCATCGTCGGTGTCGGACTGGCGGCGATCGACTTCGGCGTCGTGATGAGCAAGGTCATCCTGCCCGCCCTGATCGCGCCGCTGACCGCCGGACTCATCGCGTTCGCCGTGACGCGACTGGCCTACGCCATCACGCGTCGTTACGACACCAAGCCGGACGGTCGTGACGGCTTCCGCGTCGGGCAGATCTTCACGTCCTCGCTGGTGGCCCTGGCGCACGGCACGAACGACGCGCAGAAGACGATGGGTGTCATCACCCTCGCCCTGATCACCGTCGGCCTGCAGAGCCCCGAGCACGCCGAGCCGCAGACGTGGGTCATCTTCGCGTGCGCGTTCACGATCGCGCTCGGCACGTACATGGGCGGATGGCGCATCATCCGCACGCTCGGCAAGGGACTGACCGACGTCAAGCCCGCCCAGGGCTTCTCGGCGGAGACCTCCACCGCCGCGACGATCCTCGCCTCCAGCGCGCTCGGCTTCGCCCTCTCGACCACGCAGGTCGCTTCGGGCTCGGTGATCGGCTCGGGCCTGGGACGCCGTGGATCGACCGTGCGCTGGCGCACCGTCGGACGGATCGGCGTCGGCTGGCTGCTCACCCTCCCGGCCGCGGGCGCGGTCGGCGGCGTCGCCGCACTGTTCGTGGTCTGGTGGGGCACGTGGGGCGTGCTGGTGGACACCGTCCTCGCCGTCTTCGTCGTCCTGTTCATCTTCTGGCGCTCCCGCGCCAACCGCGTCGACGCGAGCAACGCGATGAGCGATGTCGCCGAATCGGGACGCGCGGTCAAGGTCAAGCGCAACCCGCCGCCCACCCGCCGCCAGGCCGCCATCCACCGTGAGGAGGCGCGTCAGCGCGCCGAGGCCGAAGCGCGTGCACGTGCCGAGCGCAAGGCGCAGCAGAAGGCCGACGCCAAACGCGCGCGCGACGGGAAGGGGGCGAAATGAGCATCGTCATCGACTGGTGGGCCTTCGTGCAGGTCTTCGTCACGGCCATGGTCGGCTCCGTGCTCGTGGTGGGTTTCTACGCGACCGGCCTCCGGCTCCTGGTGCGCAGCGGCCGAGCGCCCGTCGTCGCCCCCGCCGAGTTCACGGATGCGATCACGGTCATCTCCGAGAAGGAGGCCCGGCGGGCGAGCAAGCTCGCCGCCAAGGCGGCGCGCAAGAGCCCGCTGACCGAGGGGCAGAAGCGCTTCGCGCTCGTCGGCGCCTACGCGTGCTTCAGCATGTGCGGGCTCGCGGTGCTGATCGGCCTGCTGATCATCGTCCTCGGTTGAGGTCCGTCGCGTCCTAAGCTGGGCGACATGTCTGAGGCAACCCCCCAGTTCGGGCAGTACCCGCCGGCGCGACGTACGCTCATCCACCTGAGCGACACCCACCTGCTGGCCGCGAATCGGCCACTGGGCGGACGCTTCGACACCGAGCTGAACCTGGACCGCACGCTCGAGGCCGTCGAACGCCTCGGCATCCGCCCGGACGCGATCGTGTTCACCGGGGATCTCACCGATCTCGGCGAGCCGGAGGCGTACCGCGCGCTGCGTCACGCGGTCGAGCCGGTCGCGAAGCGGCTCGACGCCCCCGTGATCTGGGTGGCCGGCAATCACGACGAACGTCCCGCGCTGCGCCGCGATCTGCTCGATCTCGAACCCACCGAGGAGCCCGTCACCGGGGTGTGGGACCTCGGCGGGCTGCGGCTCATCGCGCTGGATTCCTCGGTGCCGGGGTGGCACCACGGCGACCTCGACGACGGCCAGCTCGAGTGGCTCGATCGGCAGCTGCAGGAGCCGGCACCGCTCGGGACGATCCTCGCGCTGCACCACCCGCCGCTGCCCAGCCACATCCCGCTGTTCGACATCCTCGAGCTGCGCGAGCAGAGCCGTCTGGCCGAGGTCATCGCGGGCACCGACGTGCGCGGAATCCTCGCGGGGCACCTGCACTACTCCACGAGCGGCATGTTCGCGGGTGTTCCCGTGACGGTGGCCGCAGCGACCTGTTACACGATGAACCTGCAGCGTCCTGCGTCGGAGGTGAACGGGATGGATGCCGGGCAGTCCTTCCATCTCGTGCACGTGTACGACGACACGATCACGCACTCGGTCGTCCCGCTCGAAGGCGCCGAGACCGGCGAGTTCTTCTCCGCCGAGTGGGTGGAGCGGATGGCGGCGATGACGCCGCAGGAGCGGCTCGACGAGTTCTCCCGCAAGCGTCCCTGAGCCCACAGCTCGGCTGGACAGGGTGGAGGATCGAGCCCGACGTGTTGGACGTCGTGTACATCGTGACGGAGGGTCCCGCGGCGTAGGCTCGGAGCATCCCCGACACAATGCCGTGACCCAAAAGGATGACTACGTGGCTCTGGATGCGCTGACTCGCACTGAAACCGACTCCCTCGGATCCCTCGAGATCCCCGCCGACGCGTATTGGGGGATCCACACCGCTCGGGCGTTGGAGAACTTCCCGATCGCGAAGCGCCCGATCTCGGTGTATCCGGATCTGGTGATCGCCCTGGCGATGGTCAAGCAGGCCTCGGCCCGCGCCAACGTCGAGATCGGTGTGCTGGATGTCGCGAAGGCCGATCTCATCGATCGCGCCTGCCAGCTCGTCATCGACGGCGAGTACCACGACCAGTTCGTCGTCGGTGTGATCCAGGGCGGCGCGGGCACTTCGACGAACATGAACGCGAACGAGGTCATCACCAACATCGCGCTGGAGCTGGCCGGCCGGGAGAAGGGCGACTACGCGTTCCTCTCGCCGATCGACCACACCAACCGCAGCCAGTCCACCAACGACGTCTACCCGACGGCGGTCAAGGTGGGGCTTTCGCTGACCCTGAAGAGCCTGCTCGAAGAGCTCGCCCTGCTGCGCCAGGCGTTCCTGGACAAGGCCGTCGAGTTCCACGATGTGCTCAAGGTCGGTCGCACCCAGTTGCAGGATGCCGTGCCGATGACCCTCGGGCAGGAGTTCCACGGGTTCGCCACCACCCTCGGCGAGGACTACAGCCGCCTCACCGAGAACGCATACCTGATGTACGAGATCAACATGGGCGCCACCGCGATCGGTACCGGGATCACGGCGCACCAAGGGTACGCGAAGGCCGTGCTGCGACACCTGCGCGGAATCACGGGCCTGGACCTGGAGACGGCCGTCGACCTGGTGGAGTCCACCAGCGACACGGGGGCGTTCATGTCGTTCTCCGCGTCGCTCAAGCGCAACGCGATCAAGCTGTCCAAGATCTGCAACGACCTCCGTCTGCTCTCCAGCGGTCCCCAGGCCGGTTTCGGCGAGATCAACCTGCCCGCGATGCAGGCCGGCTCCAGCATCATGCCCGGCAAGGTGAACCCGGTCATCCCCGAGGTCGTCAACCAGGTCGCGTTCTCCGTGGTCGGGGCCGACATGACCGTGACCATGGCGGTGGAAGGCGGGCAGCTGCAGCTGAACGCGTTCGAGCCCGTGATCGCGCACTCGATCTTCCAGTCCATCACCTGGATGCGCCAGGCGATGTGGACCCTCCGCGTGAACTGCGTGGTCGGCATCACCGCGAACCGCGAGCGGCTCGGGGCGATGGTCGGCTCGTCCGTCGGCGTCGTGACCGCGCTCACCCCGTTCATCGGTTACGCGGCGTCGGCGGCTCTGGCCAAGACCGCGCTGCTGACCGGGCACAACGTGGCGGACCTGGTCGTGGAGGCCGGGCTGATGTCGCGCGAAGAGGTCACCAAGCAGCTCTCGCCGGCCCGTCTGTCGGGTCTGGAGACGATCACCGCGGCGATCCCGATCCTGCAGCCGGCGGAGAACATCGTGCCCGGAACGGGGAGCTGACGCCAACGCGGCAGCTCGCTCGATGCGATCGCGTCCGGCGCGGACGCTGGCCGTGCGGCCGTGGGACCGATACGTTCGGATGCGCACGAAACTCGTGCCGCATCCTAAGGAGCCCCGATGACGAACCCGCCTGGCCCCGAGAACACCGAGCCGCCGGCCTACACGCCGCCGCCGGCCTATCCCGCGGCCCCGCCCGTCGACCCGCAGCAGGCCGCACCCGCGTACAACGCGGCACCGCCGGTGTACAACGCCGCACCGCCGGCTCCTGCCGGCGGCGCGCCCGCCACCATCCCCGGCAAGACGCTGGGCATCGTCGCGCTGATCGTCGCGATCTTCGCGAACGTGATCGGCCTGATCCTCGGCATCGTCGCGCTCGTGCAGAGCAAGAAGGCGGGCTACAAGAACGGCCCCGCCGTCGCCGCGATCATCGTCGGTTCGATCCTGTTCGTGATCGGCATCATCGTCGCGATCGTCGTGCTGGCATTCGTGGTGCCGGCTGCGCTCGAGCTGGCGCGTCAGTGCCTCGAGCTCGGCCCCGGCACGCACGAGATCAACGGCGTGCTGGTGACCTGCACGTCCTCCTGAGTCACACACCGACGGCGACGGCCCCGCACCCGCGGGACCGTCGCCGTCGTGCTGCCGCCCGGCACGGGGCGAGCGGGCTTCAATCCGCGTCTACGACCGCGAACTGCGCGTTCAGCTCGACGTCGATGTCTTCGCCGTTGCCGAGGTCGATCTCGACCTCGTAGAGGTGGTCATCGTCGTCGCTGTACTCGACGGAAACGACCGTCCCCGCGCCGACGTGGGCGAGGGCCGACGCCGCAGCCGCATCGTATGCGGCCCCGTCCGTCACCACGTCGTCGTCCGGGCTGTCGCCGCGGTCGTCGTCGCCGTCATCCGAACCGGAATCGCCCGTCGACACCCGCACGACGTTCAGACCGCGATCGAGCCTGACCTCGACGAATCCGCCTGCATCGCGGTGGATGTCGATCTCGTAGACATGGGACAGGTCGTCGTCGATGTCGACGTCGGTCACGGTGCCCGGGCCGGCTTCGGCGAGCGCCGCGGCAATCGCCGCCTCGATGTCCGAGGCGGAGGCAGTCGGCGGTGCTGACGTCGCGCCGGCATCGGAGCCGGCGCCGGAGCCGTCGGGCGACGGCGATGAAGCCAGGGTCGGGGTGGCACTCGTGGCGACCGCGGCGGCGGTTCCGCCACCGATCAGTACGACGGTCCCGGCGACGGCGGTGATCCAGATGAGCTTTCGCATGGTGTCCTCCTGGGTAGGACTCCACCCTCCCTCGCGGTGTCTGAAGCCAGCCTGAAGCCGGATGGATTCGCTCAGGCCGGCAACGAGACGATGAACCGTGCGCCGCCGGAGGCCCCGGCATCCGCCTGCACATCACCACCGTGCGCGCGCACGATCTCTCGCACGATCGCGAGCCCGAGCCCGCTTCCACCGGTGTCACGGGCGCGCGCCTCATCCAGTCGCACGAACCGCTCGAAGACGCGCTCTCGATCGATCTCGGCTATCCCGTCGCCGTCGTCTTCGATGATGAGAGTCACCCCCGAGGCGCCCTGCGTCACTCCGAAGACGACCCTCGTGCGCGCATGCCGTGCGGCGTTGTCGGCAAGGTTGCGGGTGGCCTGCCGCAGCAGCGACACGTCGCCACGGACGCGCGCGGGATGGACACCGACCGTGTCGACCGTCACCGTTCCCACCGCGCGAAGCCGAGCAGCCTCGGCCAGCAGCAGGTCGTCGAGGTCGACGTCCGCGCGCGAGAGTGCAAGGCTGCCCTCATCAGCGCGGGTCAGGACGAGCATGGCCTGCACGAGCCGTTCGAGGCGGGCGCCTTCATCGAGAACCGCGCCGCTGAGTTCTGCCGGGCTGATGCGGTCGGGGTGCGCCCGGAAGACTTCGGCGTACTGACGCAGCGAGGCGAGTGGCGACTTCAACTCATGCGAGGCATCGGAGATGAAGCGCCGCTGCGCGGTCTGCGACTCCTGCAGTCGTGCGAGCAAGCCGTTCATCGTGTGCGCCAGCCGTTCTATCTCATCGCGCGTCTCGGTCTCGATGATCCGGCGCGAAAGATCGGATGCCGACATCCGCTCCACCTGCGCCCGCATCCGTTCGACCGGCGCGAGCGAACGCCCCACCGCGAACCACGTGGTCAGGGCCACGATCCCGATGATGAGCGGAACCGACACCGCCAGCAGGGTGCCCACGGTCCCGAGTGCGGCCTCGACCTCCTCGGTGCTGCGTCCGGTCACGATGATCCAGTCGCCGCCTTCGCGCTCTACCGCGGTCACGAACGCGGGATCCTCGTCATCGAGCAGCACCAGCGAAGGAGCGTCGCCTTCGCGGTCGGCGATCGCGCCGACTTCCTCGGCGGCATCGCTCGCCGCGACGACTGCACCGCTGTCGCGATCGATCACCTGCCAGAAGCGGTCGTCGTCGACGTCGAGCAGAGCCTCCGGTCCGGCGGCGTCGACCTGCTCGGCGAACGTCGCCGCGTCACGCGCGGTCTCTGACTCCAACTGGCCGTAGAGCGCTCCCCGGAGGACGAACCAGAATCCGACCGCGCCCAGCGCCAGGGCGAGAGCGACGATCGAGGCGGCGACCGCCGTGATGCGAACGCGGATGCCGGCGCGGCGGCGTCCGCGCGACGCGTCAGTCACCGTCCGCCCCGATCCGATATCCCGCGCCGCGGATCGTACGGATGCTGTCGCGCCCGAAGGGCCGGTCGATCTTGGAACGGAGATGTCCGATGTACACCTCGACGATGTTCGGGTCGCCGTCGAAAGAGAAGTCCCAGACGCCGTCGAGGATCTCGGCCTTCGAGACGACCTCCTCGGGTCGTCGCATCAAGAATTCCAGCACGGCGAACTCGCGGGTGGTGAGATCGATGGCATCGCCGCCGCGGCGCACATCTCGAGTCGCCGGATCGAGCATGAGGTCGCCGACGGACAAGATCGCGGGGCGCGCGGCGGCTCCACGGCGGATGAGTGCTCGCAGCCGTGCCAGGAGCACGGCGAACGAGAAGGGCTTGGTGAGATAGTCGTCGGCACCTGTGTCGAGGCCCTCGATCTGATCCCACTCGCCGTCCTTCGCGGTGAGCATGAGCACGGGCGTCCAGTTCTCCTCGGCGCGGAGAGTGCGGCACACCACCGTGCCGCTCATACCGGGGAGCATGATGTCGAGCAGGATCGCCGCATACTGCTGCTCACGCGCGAGCCAGAGCCCGTCGGTGCCGGTGTGAGCGACATCGACGGCGAACCCCTCGGCCTCGAGCCCCCGTTTGAGTCCATCGGCCAGGCGCGGCTCATCGTCCACGACCAGGATTCGCATGCGTCCATCGTGGCTCATCCACGCTGAAGCGGCGCTGAAGTCGCCCTCGGTGTGTTCAGTCCAGGATGCGGCAGTGCGTCGTCAGCTCGCCGATGCCGTCGATGCCGACCGTGACGGTGGAGCGGTCGCGCAGGAAGATCTGCGGCTCACGGGAGTAGCCGGCGCCGCCGGGGCTGCCGGTGGAGATCAGCGTGCCCGGCAGCAGGGTGATCGAGTTGGACAGGTGCGCGACCAACGTGGCGACCGAACGGACCATCTGCCCGGTCGAGGCGTCCTGCACCGTGTGCCCGTCCACGATCGTCCAGATGTGCAGGTCCTGCGGGTCGGGCACCTCATCCGCCGTCACGACGAACGGGCCGGTCGGGGTGAACCCGTCGAACGACTTGCAGCGCGACCACTGCGCCTCGGAGAACTGGATGTCGCGCGCGGTGATGTCGTTGACGACGGTGTAGCCCCACACATGGTCCAGAGCGTCCTCGACAGTGACGTCCTTGGCGGCGGGGCCGATGATGACGCCGAGCTCTGCCTCGTAGTCGACCGATTCGCTCAGGCGTCGCGGCCACGAGGTCGTGCCGTCGTGTCCGGCGAGCGAGTTCGGCCACAGCGTGAAGACGGTGGGTGCCGTGTCCGTCTTGAGGCCCAGCTCGCTGGAGTGTGCGGCGTAGTTCAGGCCGATCGCGATCACGGCCGGCGGCGTCAGCAGTGCCGAGGCGAACCTCATGCCGGCCAGCGGATGCCTCGGGGCACCGGGAGCGGTATCCCGCACGCGCTGGAGCAGCTCTGCACCGCCCGCGATGAGCTCCTCGAGGAATCGAGGAGCGCCGGCGAACAGATGCTCGACCATCACGGCCTCGTCGCCGTCGATGAGGGCAAGGCGTGGCTCGTCGGCCTCGGTCTGGATGAGGTGGGCGAAGCGCATCCCTCAACGCTACCTGGCGGCGGCGACTTGGGCGTCGCGACCCGTGCACTCCTAGGCTGAGCGTCATGACCTTCCCCTCGCCGCTCTCGCAGCCGCATCCGGGCGCCGGCGCCCCGATCGCCACCGCTGCGGACACGATCTCGTCGCTGCCCGTCCCGCCGCGGAAGGGGCGCACGGCGTCGATCTGGGTGATCGGCGTGCTGGTGCTCGTCCTGGTGGCGCTGGTGGGGTACTTCCTCGACGCCATCGGTCCGGCCGCGTCGATCATCGGCATGATCCTCGCGCTGATCCCGCTCGCCGTCGTGCTCATCGCCGTCCGTCTGGTCGACAAGTGGGAGCCCGAGCCGCGCAGCCTCGTCATCATGGCCGTGGCCTGGGGGGCGATCGTCGCCGTCGGCCTCACGCTCGGCGTCGACATGCTCCTCTCGCTGGTCTGGGGAGCGAATGACTCGGTCGCCGGTGAGGCCTTCGCCTCCGTCATCCAGGCGCCGATCGTCGAAGAGCTCGCGAAGGGCCTCGGAGTGTTCGTCATCTTCGCGTCGGCGCGGCGCGCGTTCGACGGGCCGATCGACGGCGTGGTCTACGGCGCGCTCGTGGGTGCGGGGTTCGCCTTCACCGAGAACATCCAGTACTTCGCCGTCAGCCTCATCGAGGGCGGTGTGGAGCAGACCACAGTGACCTTCTTCGTGCGCGGCATCCTCTCGCCCTTCGCGCACGTCATGTTCACGAGCGTCACCGGCTTCGCGCTCGGGCTGGCGGCGCGGCGCGGGCTGGCCCCCCGCAACGCCGTGGGCTACTGGATCGTCGGGATGCTCGGCGCGATGCTGCTGCACGCGCTGTGGAATGCGTCCGCGGTGTTCTTCGACTTCTTCGCGTTGTACGTGACGCTGCAGATCCCGTTGTTCATCCTGTTCATCCTCGGGGTCATCGCGTTGCGCCGGGAAGAGGCCCGTCTCACCAGGGTGCGGTTGGCCGACTACGCCGCCGCCGGGTGGTTCACCGTGCAAGAGGTCGAGATGCTCGCCACCGGGCAGGGGCGCCGCGCGGCGATGGCGTGGGCGCGCTCGCTCCCGGGCGACCGACGCGCGGTCATGAAGGGCTTCATCGCGGACGCCACGGGGCTCGCCGCCGCGCGGCAGCGCTCCCTGTCGGGTCGTGATCCGGCGGCCGCCGAAGACGAAGCGGTCCTGCTCACCCGCACCGCCGCCGCACGCGCCGTGCTGTTCGCGAGATAGCGTCCGACCCAGAACTCAGCGCTCGGTGCCGCGGCGATGCCTGCGTGTCAACCGAGCGCTGAGTTGGTCTGCTGTCAGCATGCCCACGGGCCCCGCACCCTGTCAAGACCCTGACCGCCGCGCCCTCACGTTGACCCGTGCCCCGTGCTCCGGTTGGATGGACTCATGACTGATGACCGCACCAAGCCCGAAATCGACGCGCCCGAAGGCGCCGCTCCCACCGAGCTCGTCATCCGCGATCTGATCGTGGGCGACGGCAAGGAAGCGAAGCCCGGCGACACCGTGACGGTCCACTACGTGGGCGTCGAATACGAGACCGGCGAAGAGTTCGACTCGTCCTGGAACCGCGGCGAGAGCATCCAGTTCCCGCTGCGCGGCCTCATCCAGGGATGGCAGGACGGTATCCCGGCGATGAAGGTCGGCGGACGCCGCGAGCTGACGATCCCGCCGCACCTGGCCTACGGCCCCGCCGGTGGTCACTTCCTCGGCGGCAAGACCCTGATCTTCGTCATCGACCTCGTCGACGTCGCGTAGGACACACCAGACCCGAGAGGGACGGATGCTCCGGCATCCGTCCCTCTCTTCGTTCACGCCGAAGAAAATTTCCATTCATGGGAATAGATCACTGCGCATCGGTGGTTACCACCTCTGCACGGCCGCACCCGCCGGCCGACTATTCCTGGAGGACACGCATGACCACGAACGCGATCGACATTCCCGGCTACAAGCCCGGCACCTGGGTGCTGGACGCTTCGCACAGCGAGGTGGGCTTCAGCGTCCGCCACATGATGATCTCGAAGGTCCGTGGCGCGTTCGGCATGAAGAGTGCGACCCTCATCGCCCCGGAGAACCCGCTCGAGGCCAAGGTCGAGGCGCACGTCGACGCGACCACGCTCGACACCAAGGACGAGGGCCGCGACGCGCACCTCCGCTCGGGCGACTTCTTCGACGTCGAGAACCACCCCACGATCGACTTCGTCTCGACCGGTGTGCGCATCGAGGGCGGCGACTTCCTCGTCGACGGCGACCTGACCATCCGCGGCACGACCAAGCCCGTCACGTTCGAGTTCGACTTCGGTGGGTTCGGCAACGACCCCTACGGCAACTACAAGGCCGGTGCGTCGGCCAAGACCGTCATCAACCGTGAGGACTTCGGCCTGGTCTGGAACGCCGCGCTCGAGACCGGTGGCGTGCTCGTCGGCAAGGACGTCACGATCACGCTCGACCTGCAGGGCGCTCTGCAGGCGGCCTGAGCGAGTCCGCGGGGGAGGGGCCGGCTGCTTCGGCAGCGCGGTCCCTTCTGCGTATCCGCAGGCGGTTCTGCGCGAGCAGGATGCCTGCGAAGACGACCAGCGCGCCGACGGGCTCGTTCCAGCTGAGCGGCTCGCCGAGCACGATCATGCCCAGAGCCACCCCGACGATCGGGGTCAGATACGTCACGGTGGAGGCGCGCGTCGGTCCCCACGCCCGTAGGGCGTTCTGGTTCCAGATGTACGCGACGCCCGTGCCGAGGCAGCCCAGCGCCAGCACGGCGAGCACCACCGGCACGCTGAGCTCGACGGGCTCGATGACGAGCACCGGCGTCAGCAGCAGCATCACGGCGGCACCGAGTCCGATGTTCAGGAACGAGAACACCAGAGCGCTCATGCCGGTGTTCGACACGAAGCGGCGCATATACGAGAGGCTGAACCCGTAGCAGGCGGTCGCGCCGAGCATCGCGAGCTGCGCCGGCACGCTCTGAGCGAGGTCGAGACCCTGCCACGGCGCGATGATGACCATCACACCCAGGATGCCGACCAGGATGCCGAGCAGCTGGATCGGGCGCAGCTTCTCCACGCGGAACACCAGCCCGGCCATGATCGCGGTCATGATCGGCGTCGTCGCGTTGTAGATGCTGCCCAGGCCCGATGTCACGTGCTGTTGCGCCCACGCGAACAGCAGGAAAGGGGCGACGCAGAAGCTCACCCCGAGTACGAGCATGTGGCCCCATACTCGCAGGCTGCGGGGGAGTGTCTCGCGGCGGGCGAGCACGAACAGGCCGAGGGTGAGCGCGCCCAGCAGCAGCCGCGACCACGCCACCTGCGCGGGGCTGAGGCCCTCGAGCCCGACCTTCATGAACAGGAAGCTCGAGCCCCACACGATGCCGCACAGCACGAACTGCACCACGACGGATGCCTGGCTCGGACTGCGGGGAGTGTCGGTCACGGTGCGACTCTAAGCCCGGGGTGCGACGCTGATGGCGGCATCCGGATGCCTCGTCCGAAACCCGCTGGAACGTGGGAGTCCGAACGCCTCAGGGGACGGGGTTCTCGGCGTCGTACGCGCGGAAGCGCGGATTGCGGGAGACCAGCAGCGCCACGAGGCCGATGACGATGAATCCGCCCAGCAGCGGCGGGAACCACAGGCTCGTGAAGGTCGCGAGCACGCCGACGTAGAGCGCGCCGATGCGCGGGCCCCCGGCGACGACCACGATGAAGATGCCCTGCAGCCGGCCGCGCATCGCGTCGGGCACGGCCGACTGCATCATCGTGCTGCGGTAGATGGCGCTGATGTTGTCGGCGGCTCCGCTGATCGCCAGCATCGCGGCCGCGAGCACGATCAGGGTTGTGTTCGGATTGTTGGCGTCGACCGCCGCGGGTGCCGCGACCCCGAACTGCGCTGCGAGCAGCACGAGTCCGAAGGCGGCGATCGCGCCACCGTAGACGAGGATCGCGCGCTCGATCCCGAGCCCGTGGTGGCGCACTCGTCCGACGGGCCCGGAGAACAGGCTCGAGCAGAACGCGCCCACGGCCACAGCCGCGGTGAGGATGCCGGTGGTGATCGGCCCTCCGCCCAGCAGCACCGCTCCGATCGCGGGGAAAAGGGCGAGGGGGTTGCCGAAGGTCATCGCGACGATGTCCAGCAGGTACTGCAGGCGGATGTTCTTCGCGCGACGCAGGAACTGCCATCCGTCCACGAGGGAACGGATGCCGGGACGCACGGTCTCCCCTTCGGGGAGGATGCGGGGCAGCTTCCACAGTCCGAAGAACAGCGACAGCATCAGCACGACATCGATCGTGTAGGTCCACTGGTAGCCGGTGAGAGCCACCAGGATGCCGGCGGCGGCCGGACCGACCATCACCATGATCCCCATCGTGATGCCCTGCAGCGCGGCGGCGGCGGGAAGCTGATCGCGCGGGATCAGCCGGGGCGTGATCGCCGCCCGCGTCGCCATCACGATGGAGTTGGCCGCGGAGTTGACCACGCTCAGGGCGTACAGCCACCACACCGTCTCGAGGTGGCCCCACGCGAGCACAGCCAGGAGCAGGGTGGAACCCCAGGTGACGGTTGCCGCGATCAGCGCCACGGTCCGTCGGTCGAAGGCGTCTGCGAGCATCCCTCCGTACAGTCCGGCCACGATCATCGGGAGCAGCCCGGCGACGGCGACCATCGACACGGCGAAGGTGTCGTTCGTCAGCTCGTACACGTGGAGCATGATCGCGACGATCGTCAGCTGGCCGCCGAGGCCGGCCAGCGTCGATCCGATCCAGAGCCGCCGGAACGCCGGGCTGGTGGTCAGTGGGCGGAGGTCGATGAAGTGATCGCGCCGCAGTCTCGCCATCACGGGGCGAACAAGGGCAGAGGAGGCATCCGATCAGGCTAGCTGCTCGAATGACGCGGTTCGCCTCGGGTCTCACTGGCTGGTAGACTCTTCAGGTTGCCGTTCGATCGGCCGCGGATAAAGAGAGCTCGCACATCAGGTGCCGGGCGCCGCGCAATGACCAGGAAGGGGATCCCATCTATGCCACTCGAATTTGACGCTAAGAAGGCGATCATCGAAGAGTACGCGACGCACCCCGGTGACACCGGATCCCCCGAGGTGCAGGTCGCGATGCTGACGCAGCGCATCAAAGACCTCACAGAGCACCTGAAGGAGCACAAGCACGACCACCACTCGCGTCGTGGCTTGTTCCTGATGGTCGGTCAGCGCCGCCGTCTGCTCGGCTACCTCCAGGACGTCGACATCAACCGTTACCGGTCGTTGATCGAGCGCCTGGGGCTCCGCCGCTAGCGCGACTCAGCGTTCAATCGTCTTCTCGAAGGGCCGTCCCAGGTGTGGGACGGCCCTTCGTTTTGCCCTCTGCGGGTTTGCGGTCGCCCGCCCCCCCCCACGTCGAGACTGCAACGGAGCCTCGAGACTGCGGGTGATACCCACGGTCTCGAGGCTCGGTTGCAGTCTCGTTGAAGGAGTGCGGTCGCGAAGGTCAGGATGCCGCAGCGCGGGCGGCGACGAGATCGGCGTGGTGGATCTCGGCGACATCGGGATGCGCGCGCAGGCGGGACTTCAGGGCGTTCTCGCCGTAGAGGGCGTGGATCGGATTGTTCGGGTCCGCGGTCACTCCCTTCGCCTGGGCGGCGAGTTCGGCCGGGAGTTCGATGATCGGCAGTCGCTGGTCCAGCGCCGGGTTGAAGAAGAACGGGACCGAGATGCGGTCGTCCGGGTACTTCGGCGACACGACACGGTGGTTGGTCGCGATCAGGTAGCCCTGGGTCGCGTACTCGAGCAGTTCGCCGATGTTGACCACGAACGCGCCGGGCACGGCGGGGGCATCCACCCACTCGCCGTCGCGCTGCACCTGCAGTCCGCCCTTGCCTGGCTCGACCCATAGCAGCGTGAGGACGCCGGAGTCCTTGTGCGCGCCGACCCCTTGCTGCGGGGTCGGGTCGTCCTTGCCGGGGTAGCGGACGATCTTGATGAGCGTCGACGGTTCGCCGAAGTGCTCGTCGAAGTACGTCTCCTCGGCGCCGAGCGACAGGGCCCAGGCCCGCAGGAGCTTGCGCGCCACGCCGGAGAGATGGTCGTGCCACTCCGAGACGACCTCGCGCAGCTCGGGCTGCGCCTCGGGCCACAGATTGGGTCCGATCAGGCGCGCGTAGTCTGGCGCGTCCGGGGCGTCGATCGCGGCGCGCTCCGGGCCGATGTCGATCTGCTCGCGCCAGTCGACCTGGCCCTGCGTGCGCTCGCCGCCCACGCGCGTGTAGCCGCGGAAGTGCGGGCTCGTCACGTTCTCGATCGCGAGCTTGTCCCCCTCGGGGAGCGCGAAGAAGTCGCGCGCGGCACGATGCAGTCGACCTTCCAGCTCCGGAGTGATGCCGGTGCCGGTCAGGTAGAAGAACCCGACATCGTGTGTGGCGGCCCGGAGGTCGGCGCGGAAGGCCGCGGCGGCCTCGGGGCCGTCATCCAGGCGGGAGAGGTCGAGGATCGGGAGAGTGGCGTCGGACATGGCACCGAGGTTATGTCCGGCCCCGCGGCATCCGCTGGTTTGTTGCCGTCGATTACCGTTTCAGCCGCGCGGGCGACACCGCGGCGGTGGGTTTTGCGTCGATGGCGATCCAGGTCTAAGGTTGCCCTTCGTAAGGTTTGCCTAACCTGATTCGTCGGTCGACGACGTGGCATCCTCGCATCCCCCTCAGCTCTCGAACGAAGGTACTGACTCGTGCTCGCCACCTTCCTGATCGGCCTTCGCGAAGGCCTCGAGGCCGCGCTGGTCGTCGGGATCCTCGTCGCGTATCTCGGGCGGATCGGGCGACGCGATGTGCTGCCGCGCCTGTGGATCGGCATCGGACTGGCCGCGGCGCTCGCGCTCGCGATCGGGGCCGTGCTCACGTTCGGTGCATACTCCCTGACGTTCCAGGCGCAGGAGTTGATCGGTGGTTCGCTGTCGCTCGTCGCGGTGGCCATGGTCACCTGGATGATCTTCTGGATGCAGAAGGCCTCGCGCTCGCTCAAGGCCACGCTCGAAGGCGGGATCGACCGTGCGCTGGCCACCGGCACGCTGTTCGGACTGGTCTTCATCGGATTCGTCTCCGTGGCCCGTGAGGGCATCGAGACGACCCTGCTGCTGTGGTCGATGGTGCAGTCCTTCGGCGACGCTCCGGCGGCCCTCCTCGGCGCCCTGCTCGGCATCGCGACCGCGATCATCGCCGGCTGGTTGCTGGCACGCGGGATGCTGCGACTTAACCTGCGCGTGTTCTTCACGTGGACCGGCGCCTTCCTCGTCGTCGTCGCCGCGGGTGTGCTCGCGTACGCGATCCACGATCTGCAGGAGGCCGGCGCCCTACCGGGGCCGTTCACCGCCGCCGCGCCGATCGATGCCGCCACGGGCGCGGTGGCCGCGGGCTGGTCGGCCTTCCCCTTCGGCTGGGCGTTCGACATCACCGCCGCGCTGCCGCCGGGCGAGCCTCTCGCCGTCATCCTGCAGGCCACCGTCGGATTCATGCCGGCGATGACGTGGCTGCAGGTCATCGCCTGGGTCCTCTACATCGCCATCGTGGGCGGCATCTTCCTGCGCGGTGCGCTGCGTCGCCCCGCCCCGCGTCCCGCCGCAGACAACGCGAGCCCGGAGCCGACCGCCGCCGCGGCATCCGTCGAAGCCGACACCGCGTCCGCACACCCCACCACTTCGCCCCTGTCCCCATCCCAAGGAGCAGCATGACCATCGCACGCACTCTTATCGCGGCCGTCGCGGTCGCCGGCACGGCGTTCGCCCTCAGCGGCTGTGTCGCCAAGGCGGATGTCGCCGATGGCGGGGCCCTGAGCGTCACGTCCACGGACACGACCTGCGAGGTCTCCTCGGCCACCGCCACCAGCGGCACGCTCGCGTTCGAGGTGCAGAACACCGGCACGCAGGTGACCGAGTTCTACCTGCTGGCCGAGGACGGCCTGCGCATCGCCGGCGAAGTCGAGAACATCGCGCCCGGCGCCAGCCGCACCCTCACCGCGGTCGTGCAGCCGGGGGAGTACTTCACGATCTGCAAGCCCGGCATGATCGGCGAGGGCGTCGGCAAGGCCGGCTTCAGCGTCTCCGGCGACGCCGTGGCGATCGACGGACCGGATGCGGAGCTCAAGCAGCAGGCCGTCGACCTCTACGCGGCTTTCGTTAAGGATCAGGTCGCACAGCTCGTTCCCGCTGTGCAGGAGTTCGTCGACGCGTACGAGACCGGGGATGACGCGGCCGCGCAGGCCGCCTTCCCGCAGGTGCGCGCCTACTACGAGCGCATCGAGCCCGTCGCCGAGGCGCTCGGCGACCTCGACCCGCGCATCGACTACCGCGAGGTCGACGCCGTCGCCGAGGGCTTGGACTGGACCGGGTTCCACCGGATCGAGAAGGACCTCTGGGTGCCCGCGCAGGACGCCCTCAACGCCGACGCCGAAACGCCTGCCTGGCAGGACTGGGCGCCGTCGACGCCCGAGGAGCGCGCGGCGTTCGGTGACCAGCTGATCGCGGACGTGCAGGAGCTGTACGACTACGTGCACTCCGCCGACTTCCAGGACACCCTGAACGCCCAGGGCGTGGGCGGCCTCAGCAACGGCGCGATCGCGCTGCTGGACGAGGTCGCGACGGGCAAGATCACCGGCGAGGAGGACTGGTGGTCGGGCACCGACCTGTGGGACTTCGCGGCGAACGTCGAGGGGTCCAAGATGGCGTTCTCGCTCGTGCGCGACTTCGCGGCGTCCAAGGGCACGGATGCGGTGGGGCTCGTCGGCGAGATCGACGGCGGCTACGCGGCACTCGAGGAGACCCTCGCGCAGCACGGCTCGCTGGTCGACGGATTCGTCAACTACCGCGAGCTCACCGAAGACGACAAGCGCGCCCTGACCGACCGCATCAACGCGCTCGCCGAGCCGCTCTCGCAGCTGACCGCCACGATCCTGAACTGACATGACCGACCTTCCGACGAACACCGATGCACCGCAGGGCGTCAGCCGTCGCGGGATGCTCGGTCTCGTCGGCGCCGGCGCCGCAGGGCTCGCGGTCGGTGCGGGGGCCGGGATCGCCGGCGGGATCGCGATCGGCCGGTCGGCGGCAGCGGCGGAGGCCGAGGCATCCGTCCACCCGTTCTTCGGAGCGCACCAGTCGGGCATCACCACGCCGGTCCAGGACCATCTGCACTTCGCGGCGTTCGACATGATGGCCCGCACCACGCGGGAGGACCTCGAGTCGCTGCTGCAGGACTGGTCGTACGCGGCGTCGCGCATCACACAGGGACTGGATGTCAGCGTCTCCGGCGCGATGAACGGCTCGCCGGAGGCGCCGCCGGACGACACCGGGGAGGCGTTCGGCCTTCCGGCCAGTGCCCTGACGATCACGTTCGGCTTCGGCCCGACGCTGTTCGAGAATGCGGACGGCGACCGCTACGGCATCGCATCGCGTCGCCCGGCGGGGCTGGAGAAGCTGCCCGCGTTCCTCGGCGACGATCTGAACCCGGATGCCGGCGGGGGAGACCTCGCGATCCAGGTGTGCGCCGATGACCCGCAGGTCGCGGTGCACGCGATCCGCAACCTGACCCGCATCGCGTTCGGGCGGGCCCGCATCCGCTGGTCGCAACTCGGCTTCGGCCGCACCTCCAAGACGGCCTCGGCGCAGGCGACGCCGCGCAACCTGTTCGGATTCAAGGACGGCACCGCGAACATCCTCGCCGACGACACGGCCGCGCTGAAGGACCATGTGTGGGTCGGCGCCTCCGATCAGCCCGCGTGGATGACCGGCGGCTCGTACCTGGTGGCGCGCAAGATCGCGATGCTCATCGAATCGTGGGACCGCGTGCGCCTCGCCGAGCAGCAGACGATCATCGGGCGCTCCAAGTCCGAGGGGGCTCCTCTCTCCGGCGGCGACGAGTTCACCGCTCCCGATTTCGAGGCGAAGGATGCCGCGGGCGTCCCGTCGATCTCGGCGGTGAGTCACGTCAGGCTCGCGCATCCGGACGAGAACTCCGGCGTGCGGATCCTGCGCCGCGGCTACAACTATGTCGACGGCAACAACGATCTGGGACGCCTCGCGGCAGGACTCTTCTTCCTGTCGTACCAACGGGACCCGGCGCACTTCATCACCCTGCAGCGGGCGCTGTCGTCCGACATGATGAACGAGTACATCCGCCACGTCGGCTCGGGGATCTGGGCGGTCCCGCCCGGCGCGTCCGCCGGATCGTACGTCGGCGCGGGGCTGTTCGCCTGACCGCGCCCGACCCCGTCTCAGCCGTTCTGGAGCGGATCGGGATGCCGCGGCATCCGCTCCTCCTCCCGTGGACGTCGTGAACCCGTGGGGTCCGAACGACGGCCTTCGCGGCCGGCCAGCGTCGGATCGGCGAACAGCCAGCCGGGGCGCGGCTCGACGAGCGGGCGAAAGAGGCGCCGCACGCGGCGGGTCGCCAGACCCAGCGCGATCAGCACCGACGCCACGATCATGATCGGCAGCCACACCCACGCCGGTTCGAGGCCGCGGAGCACACCGGACTCGCGGAACGGATACAGCACGAACGAGTGCAGCAGGTAGACGTACATCGTGTACTGCCCGAAATGCGTCCACCATTGGCCGCGACGGGGGACCAGGACGAAGAACGCCGCAGACAGCACGAGCGCGATCCCCATCAGCGCCAGTCGCACGCCGCCGGCCCACCACTGGGTGCCGCCGAGGTCGGCGTAGGACTCGTCGTAGAAGAGCCACGTGCGCAGGTCCACGGCCCGCCAGAGGTCGATCCCGAACCACGCGACCGCGCCGGCGACCGCGAACGCTGCGACGGCGGCGACGACCGCCCACCACGGGCGGCGGAGCAGCCGGAGCCTATCCACGACGTCGCGATCGCGCAGCCACCATCCGAGCGCGAAGAACGGGAGCAGGCCCAGCGTGCGGGCGAGGGAGAAGGTGTTGTCGAGGTTGGGCAGGTACCCGGCGCCGATCGAGATGACGATCGTCCACGCCAGCGGCCAGCGCAGCAGGGCGAGGTAGGGCAGCACGAGCCGGAAGATCCCGAGCGCGAGCAGGAACCACAGCGTCCAGGACGGCTTGGTCAGATTCGGGTTCATCTGGCCCTCGACGAGCCAGGTGGTCACGGCCCACAGCCCCTCGAAGATGACGTACGGCACGATGATGTCCGTGAGGACCCGCGCCATCTGGCGGCGTGAGGGGGGAGCGGACTTCGAGAAGTAGCCGCTGATGATGGCGAAGGCGGGCATGTGGAAGGCGTAGACGACGAGGTACAGGCCGAGTGCGGCATCCGAGTCGTAGGTGAGGCGCTGCGTGGCGTGTCCCAACACCACCAGGACGATGCACGCGAACCGGGCGTTGTCCCAGAACGGCACACGTCGACGCGGCCCCGTGGCGATGGGGGCCGTCACGGGCGCGGCGTCATTAGTGTCACTCATCCCCTCAACGGTACCGGCCGTCTCGGCGACACCGTGAGGGATTGACACCGAGTGCCACCGCACGTGAGTCTGAGTACTGCCGCACTGCCGCGGCGCGAAGGGATGAATCCATGGCTGAGGCGCCGCAGACGACGATCGGGTCCGGCACTGTGCAGGGCACCTCCGCGAACGGGATCGACAGGTTCCTCGGCATCCCGTATGCGGCACCGCCGTTCGGCGCCCTGCGCTACGCGCGCCCGGTGCCGCCCGCCGCCTGGGACGGGGTGCGGGATGCCTCGCAGTTCGGCGCGACGGCACCGCAGATGCCGTACGGCGGGGGACTGGAGAAGTACCTCCCCTCGGTGCAGATCGACGGCGATGACATCCTCACCGTGAACGTGTGGAGGCCCGCCGAGCGCTCCGGTCCGCTGCCGGTGGTCGTGTGGGTGCACGGCGGGGCGCTCACGCGCGGTACGCCGGCGCTGGACGGCTACGACGGCGAGCCCTTCGCGCGGCACGGCATCGTCTACGTCTCGATCGCCTATCGGCTCGGGCAGGAGGGCTTCGCGGTGATCGACGGTGCGCCCGCGAACCTCGGCGTGCTCGACCAGGAGGCTGCGCTGCGCTGGGTGCGCCGCGAGATCGCCGCGTTCGGCGGCGACCCCGCGCGGGTCACCGTCATGGGCCAATCGGCCGGGGCCAACACGCTCACAGCGCTGCTGGCGCTGCCGCAGGCCAAGGAGCTGTTCGACCAGGCGATTCTGCAGAGCGGTCCGATGAGCGGTCAGCCGGTGAAGAAGGCCGGACGGATGTCGCGGGCCATCGCCAAGCGGCTGGGCATCGGCGCGACCAGGGAGGCGTTCGCCGCGGCCGAGCCCGCGACGCTGGTGGCGGCGCAGACGGCGATCTCCGCCGGAGGTTCGCCGCTGGGTGGCGGGCCGACCGTGGCGATCGTCATCGAGGGGGAGGCTGCACCGGTGGACCCGCTCGCAGCGCTCCGTGCGGGCGCGGGTCGCGACATCCCGGTCCTGATCGGTGCCACGACCGAGGAGTACCGGCTCTGGTTCATCCCGTCGGGGGCGACCGAGAAGATCACCAAGACCCAGCTCACCCTCGCGCGGCTCGCCGCCCGGGTGCCGCGCACGGTGATCGCCGCCCATCGGCGCCGACGGCCGGACGCGAAGCCCGGCGAGATCCTGGGCGAGGTCGTGACCGACATGCTGCTGCGGGCCCCGATCACGCGATTCGCCGACAGCCGCGTCGGAACCGCTGCGCCCACCTGGGTCTACGAGTTCCGTTGGCCGAGTCCCGTCGACGGGCTGGGAGCCGCGCACGCGATGGAGCTCGGCTTCGTCTTCGATCGCGTCGATGCCCCGGACTCGATCGCCCTCGGCGGCGCGGACGCACCGCAAGCGCTCGCCGACGCCATGCACGGGGCCTGGGTGCGGTTCATCGTCGGCGGAGACCCTGGCTGGGAGCAGTGGTCTCCGCGGCAGCCCGTCGAGGTCTTCGACGCGGACGGCGGCCACATCGAGTACGCGCCGCGCGCGGACGAGCTCGCGGGTCTCCCCGACCGGTAATGTCGTGCCTCGAGGTGAGGTATGACGATCATCGATGAGGCCCAGGCGCGCGACAGCGAGATTCCCGACATCGACTGGCACGTCTTTCCGCCCGGCACTGAGCGTGATCGGTTCGCCGCGCCGAGCGGAGAGCTCGCCCGCGTGCGCTTCGGGGACCCGACGGCCCCCCGCGTCATCCTGATGCCGGGCGTCGCGGGATCGAAAGAGGATTTCGTCCTGCTCCTGCCGCTGCTGGCCGAAGCCGGGTTCCGCGTCGAGGCGTTCGACATCTCCGGCCACTACGAATCGGTGGATGCCGGGCCGCATCGGCTCGTCCCACCCCGCGAGCACTACGACTACCGGCTCTACATCGATGACCTCGTCGCGATCCTCGAGGACGGCGGACCGGCGCATGTGCTCGGCTACAGCTTCGCCGCGCTGGTCGCCCAGCTCGCCCTGGTGGAGCGCCCGGACCTGTTCCGCAGCCTCACGCTCATGTCCGCGCCGGCCGCGACCGGCCAGGTCTTCCGCGGCGTCAAGCACATCGGGCCCATCTCCGACATGGAGCCGCACCGCGCCGCGGGGCTGATCCTGTGGGGCATCCGGTACAACCTCAATCGCACGCCGCCCGGTCGCATCGCCTTCGTGCGCGAACGCCTCGCCACGACTCCGCGCTCCTGCATCGACGACGTCGTCGGGCTCATGATGACGATGCCCGACATCGTCGAGCAGATCGCCACGGTCGATGTGCCCAAGCTCATCGCCGTCGGCGAGCGCGACCTGTGGCCCACCGCGATGCATGAGGCGTATGCGCAGTCCATCGGCGCCCAATTGGCGCTGTATCCCACCGGGCATGCCCCGTGCGAGACCGCGCCGAACCAGCTCGCCCGCGACCTCGTGCATCTCTACGCGACGGACTGAGTCGCCCCGATTTCGGTCCCGGGAATACCCTGGCGGGAGAGGCGTTACACGAGATACATTCATTTGCATGGAAATCGCCCACGGCGCAGAACGCCACGGGCATGAAAGCGGAGAGAGATCGTGAACGACACCAGCACGTGGCCGGGAATGCAGTTCGGAATCTTCACGGTGAGCGACATCACCGCGGATCCGACGACGGGCCAGACGCCCAGTGAAGCGGAGAAGATCCGCAACACCATCACCTTGGCCAAGCACGCCGAAGAGGTGGGCCTGGACGTCTTCGCGCTCGGCGAGCACCACAACCCGCCGTTCTGGTCCTCGTCGCCGACCACGACCCTCGCCGCCATCGCCGGGCAGACCGAGCGCCTGCTGCTGTCGACGGCGACGACGCTGATCACGACGAACGACCCGGTGAAGATCGCCGAGGACTTCGCGATGCTGCAGCACGTCTCGGACGGCCGCACCGACCTGATGCTCGGTCGCGGCAACACCGGCCCGGTCTACCCCTGGTTCGGCAAGGACATCCGCCAGGGACTGCCCCTCGCGATCGAGAACTACGCGCTGCTGCGTCGTCTGTGGCGCGAGGACGTCGTGGACTGGGAGGGCAAGTTCCGCACGCCGCTGCAGGGCTTCACCTCGACCCCGCGCCCGCTGGATGACGTGCCCCCGTTCGTCTGGCACGGCTCGATCCGCACCCCGGAGATCGCCGAGCAGGCCGCGTACTACGGCGACGGATTCTTCGCCAACAACATCTTCTGGCCGACCGAGCACTACCAGCGCCTCATCTCGCTGTACCGCCAGCGCTACGCGCACTACGGCCACGGCACGCCCGAGCAGGCGATCGTCGGTCTCGGCGGACAGGTGTTCATGAACGCCAGCTCGCAAGAGGCGGTGCGCCGGTTCCGCCCGTACTTCGACAACGCGCCCGTCTACGGGCACGGCCCGTCGCTCGAGGACTTCAGCGAGATGACCCCGCTCACGGTGGGCTCGCCGCAGCAGGTCATCGACCGCTACGCCGGTATGCGCGACCTGTACGGCGACTACCAGCGCCAGCTGTTCCTCATCGACCACGCCGGACTCCCGCTGAAGACCGTGCTCGAGCAACTCGACATCCTCGGTGGCGAGGTCGTGCCGGTGCTCCGCAAGGAGCTCGCGAAGAACCGTCCCGCCGAGGTGCCGGATGCCCCGACCCACGCGAATCTCGTCGCCGCCAAGTACGGCGAAGGCGAGGTTCGTCAGCCGCGCCCGAACGCGAACCGCGGCGACAACGTCACCGGCGGCTCGCCGTACCAGGACACCGACGCGGTCGAGGCGCGCAAGCCCGGCTCGGCCTTCGGGTCGGCCGCGACCCGGACGGGGGTCTGAGATGACCGTCCGTCGCATCGCGGTCGTCTCCGCGGGCCTGTCCAATCCGTCCTCGACGCGGCTGCTGGCCGACCGGCTGGCCGCGGCCACCGTCCGCGACCTCGCGGAGCAGGGCATCGAGGCCGAGGTCGACGTGTTCGAGCTGCGCGACTACGCGCACGACGTCGTCAACAACCTGCTCACCGGCTTCGCACCGGCGCCGCTGGAGACGATGATCAACGCGGTCGTCTCCTCCGACGCCATCATCGCCGTGACACCGATCTTCTCGACGAGCTACTCGGGACTGTTCAAGTCGTTCATCGACGTGCTCGATCCGGACGCGCTCACCGGCAAGCCCGTGCTGCTCGGTGCCAACGCCGGGACCGCGCGTCACTCGCTGGCGATCGACTACGCGATCCGCCCGCTGTTCACCTACCTGCACGCCGAGCCCGTGCCGACCGGCGTGTTCGCCGCGTCCAGCGACTGGGGCGGCAGCGCCGACCAGGTCGCCCCCCTGGGTAACCGCATCGACCGCGGTGCGCGCGAGCTGGCCGACGCGATCGCGCGTCAGCAGCCGACCGTCGCGATCGATGAGTTCGACCCGGCGCACTATCTCGGCGAGGGCCGCTCGTTCGGCCACTTGCTGGGTGGCCTCGCGGGGGAGTAGCCGCTCGCGCGAGGTACCAGGTCCGCCTCAGCGGGTGAGGCGGATCTCGCTCGCGCGGCGCAGCCGGATCCATCCGGATCCGGGCTGCACCGCGTGGGCGGCGGTGACGTCGGCCGCCACCAGCGGCCCGAGATCGACGGCCGCGAGGGTCTCGATCTCGACGAGCGGCACCTGGAACGTGCGGAACCCGCCGAGCGGCGGCACCGCGACCGCCTGGTCGACGGTGACATCGATCAGCTCGGACTGGTCCAGCACGAAGCCGGCGGCGGCCAGCACGCCATCCGCGTTCCACGCCGCTACCTTCCAGAACCGTCGCGGCACCTGGATGCCGCGGTACGGCGGATCGTCGGCGGCGAGGACGGGCGCGGTGAACACGGCCAGACGCAGGCGCTGCGCGTCGGCGTAGTGCAGCACGTGATCCTCCAACCCCAGCCAGAGCTCCGTGGACTGATTGAAGTCGGACGCCTGCGGGGCCGCGTTCGGGTACGCGAAGGTCTGCTCCGTCGCCGCCACGGCTACGGCATCCGTACCCCATCCCGGATCCCGACGGCGCACGAGGTGTCCACGGTCCAGGTCGTTCGCGGCATAGATCGCCGGCCCGGCCTGGTCCTCCTCGGGTACACGCGGGTCGAAGTGCCATTCCCCGGTGCGCGCCGGGTCGCGCAGCACCTCGCCGTCGATGTTCACACCCGTCACGCAGGCGAGGCGGCGACGCACATCGAGCACCACGGAGAAGTGCAGGTAGTCCAGAGTGCGCTGCGGACGACCGCCGAGCGCAACCGGCAGCGGCACGTCCGGCCCCAGGAAGCCGGGGTCGTAGCCGAGGGGTCCATCGGTCGGGCTCGCCATGGCTCCACCCTGCCACCGGCGTGCGACCCCGCGCCATGGCCTGGCGCGGCGCCACCTCCGCGCCAGCACGACGTCGAGGCCGACGCCCATGGTGAGCGCGACGAGGATCGAGACGATCACCGCGAGTGCGGGCGCATCGGGCAGCAGGCGCGCGATGGCCGCGCCGATGAAGGACTGGTACACGGCCCAGACCAGCGCCGCCGCGCCCGCGAACGGCAGATAGCGCCGCAGCGGGAGTCGCGCCGCGCCGGCCGACAGGTTCACCGCCAGCCGCCCGAACGGGATGAACCGGGCGCTGAACAGCACTGTGGCGGTGCTGTGCTGCAACCGGCGGTCGGCCCACCCGAAGGCGGCGACCACGCCGGGGCGCCGCATCCATCCCCAGCGCTCCAGGCCGGTGCGCCGCCCGATCAGGTAGCAGGCGAGGTCACCGCACAGCGCGGCGGCAGCGGCGACGGCGATGACGGCGACGAGCGGCGGTTCGCCGTGCACGACGGCCAGGGCTGCGTACGCCGTGACGGCGGTCTCGCCCGGGATGACGACCAGGAACGCATCGCCGAGCACCAGCGCGAACAGCACCGGAAGCGCGGCGGCGCTCCCGGTGAGCGCGGCGAGGGCGTCGTCGATCATGTCCGCAGCCAGCATCCCTGCCGTGCCCGGTCGCGCCGGAGACGCGGCGGTGACGGGCGGCGGAGCATCCGGTGAACGTTCGTCGCGAGGGCGCGGTTCGGGCCGGACGGATGCCGCGGCACCGTCACTCTGGACGCATGAGAGTCGCGCTGCTGGCCGAGTCCTTCCTCCCGCACATGAACGGCGTCACCGGGTCCGTGCTGCAGGTTCTGCGGCATCTCGAACGCGAGGGGCACGAGGCGCTCGTGATCGCTCCCGGAGCCGCCTCCTCATCGGCCGCCGCCGATGTGCACGGCGCGCGCACCAGCCTTCTGCGCTCGGTGCCGCTGCCGTCCTACCCGGAGGTGCGCGTCGCCGTCGCCCGCACGGCGCATCTCACCCGCACGCTCCGCGACTTCGCACCGGACGTGGTGCACCTCGCGTCGCCGTTCGTCCTCGGCTGGCAGGGTGTGACCGCCGCCGATGCGCTGGGAGTCCCCTCCGTCGCGGTGTACCAGACCGATGTCGCGGCCTATGCCGAGAAGTACGGCGTGCCCGGCATGGGGCCGCTCGTCTCCGGTCATGTGGCACGCCTGCACCGTCGTGCCACGCTGACGCTCGCTCCCTCCCGCGCCGCCGCGCGCCAGCTGGAGACGCTCGGCGTGGATCGGGTGCGGTCATGGGGGCGAGGCGTGGACACGGCACGCTTCACCCCGGCACGCCGCAGTGCGGCCTGGCGGCAGCTGATCGCGCCGGGGGAGACCCTGGTGGGCTACGTCGGGCGCCTCGCACCGGAGAAGCAGGTCGAGGATCTCCGGGCGCTGACCGGCCTTTCCGGCGTCCGCCTCGTGATCGTGGGCGACGGTCCCGAGCGGGCGCGGCTGCAGGCGCTCCTGCCGGATGCCGTGTTCACCGGGTTCCTCGGCGGCGACGCGCTCGCCGAGGCGCTCGCGAGCTTCGACGTGTTCGTGCATCCCGGGGAGAGCGAGACGTTCTGCCAGACCGTGCAGGAGGCGCACGCGAGCGGAGTTCCGGTGGTGGCGACCGGGCGCGGCGGTCCGCTCGACCTCGTTCGCAGCAGCATCGACGGATGGCTGTACGAACCGGGCGATCTGGCCGATCTGCGGGCGCGTGTCGCGGACCTCGCGGGCGACGAGGCGAAGCGCCGGTCGTTCGGCGCCGCGGCGCGAGAGGCGGTGCGCGACCGCACCTGGGAGGCGCTGTGCCGCCAGCTCATCGGCCACTACGAAGAGGCGCGGATGCTGCGCCCCATCGACGACGCCCTCCTCGCGCGTGCGGCGACCAGGCCCGCGGCGCCACCGGCACCGGCATCGGTGGCGGGTCGCCCGCGCTGGACGCGGTACATCGCCCTCGGCGACTCGATCACGGAGGGGCTGTGCGACTCTTCGCGGGTGCCGGACGGCCAGTACCGCGGATGGGCGGACCGGCTCGCGCTGCTGCTCGCGCACGCCGGTCGCGGACGCTTCCGCTACGCGAACCTGGCTGTCCGCAGTCGACGGGTCCGCGACGTCCTGGAGGACCAGATCCCCGCGGCGCTCGCACTCGCCCCGGACCTCGTGTCGGTGCTGATCGGCGCGAACGACCTGGTGCGGATCGGCGCGAACCCGGTCGCACTCGCCCGGAGCCTCGAGGGCGGTGTGCGGAAGCTGCGGAACGTCGGCTGCGACGTCCTGCTGGTGACGCCGTTCCTTCCGCGACGACCCGCCGCGCGGGTGCTGCTGGCGGCGAAGTTCGCGGCGTTCGCGTCGGAGCTGCGGCGCGTGGCCGAGGAGACCGGATCGCTCCTGCTGGACGTCGAGGCGCTCCCCGCGCTCGGCGCGCCGGACATGTGGGCAGACGATCGCGTGCACCTGCGCACCATCGGCCACCGCTTCCTCGCCTACCGGGCGGCGGAACTGCTCGGGGTGCCGGATGCGGAGGCCCTGGGGGAGTTGGATGCCGCGCTGCACACCGAAGACGAGGACCCGGGGGTGCAGCCCACCGCCGTCGCCTGGTTGCGCGGTCACGCGCTGCCGTGGGTGCTGCGGCGGATGGCTGGGCGTGCGGCGGGTGACGGGCGATCGGCCAAGCACGACGGCTATGTGCTGCTGCGACCGCGGGAGACGCGTCATCACGCCGAGGCGTAGCCCGAAACGGCGAATCGCCCACCGCGCAGTGCGGTGGGCGATTCAACGTGGAGGGTGCGCGTTCAGCCGCTCTTGCGGCGGAACTCCCGCTTGACGCTGGCGGGGCCCTGCGTCTGGTGCACGGCGGAATCTCCGTCCAGATGCGCCTCGCCGTCGCGGTGCTTCGCGTTCTTCTTGTCGAGCGCCTCCTTGAACTTGCGCTTCATTTCATCGGATGCCGTGGCTTCCGGCTTTTCTTCGGTGCTCATGACCCCAGCCTAGACACCCCTGCGCTTCCCATACCAGCGATAGCGCAGGGGTGTGCTGGTAGGCTCGGACAGGTTGCCCCCGTGGCATCCGCTCAACTCAAAACTGAGCTCACGGAGCAGGCCGGCAGGATGCTGGTCCCCTGTGGTGGTCTCCCGATCCGGATCATGTGTCCGGGAACGGTGGATTTCTACTGGTGGCCAGCGCATGCGGCTATCGCGATTCGTTCGCGCACGCCCATATCTGCCTGTTCCTGCTCCTTCGCGAAAAGCTCGCTCGTCATACGGACGCGCGAGCCTAAACAAAGAAGGAGAGACCTCTTGGAAGGTCCTGAAATCACCGCCGCCGAAGCAGTCCTCGACAACGGACGCTTCGGCACCCGCACGGTCCGGTTCGAAACCGGACGCCTCGCCCAGCAGGCACAGGGAGCCGTCGCCGCCTACCTCGATGAGGAGACGATGCTCCTGTCGGCCACCAGCGCCGGCAAGCACCCGCGTGAAGGCTTCGACTTCTTCCCGCTGACCGTCGACGTCGAAGAGCGTTCGTACGCAGCAGGAAAGATCCCCGGCTCGTTCTTCCGTCGTGAAGGCCGTCCCTCGACCGAGGCCATCCTGGTCTGCCGTCTGATCGACCGTCCGCTGCGCCCGTCGTTCGTCGACGGCCTGCGCAACGAGGTCCAGATCGTCATCACGGTCCTCTCGATCGCTCCCGGCGAGTTCTACGACGCGCTCGCGATCAACGCGGCTTCGCTGTCGACCCAGATCTCCGGTCTGCCGTTCTCCGGCCCGATCGCCGGTGTGCGCCTCGCGCTCATCCCCGGTCACGGCGAGCACGCCGACCAGTGGATCGCGTTCCCGACCGTCACGCAGCTCGAGGAGGCCGTCTTCGACCTCATCGTCGCGGGCCGTGTCGTCACGGACGCCGACGGCAAGGAAGATGTCGCGATCATGATGGTCGAGGCTGAAGCCACCGAAGGCAGCTGGAACCTCATCAAGGCCGGCGCCGTCAAGCCGAACGAGCAGGTCGTCGCCGAGGGCCTCGAG
The DNA here is from genome assembly GCF_001427525.1 of Microbacterium sp. Root61. Lineage (NCBI taxonomy): Bacteria > Bacillati > Actinomycetota > Actinomycetes > Micrococcales > Microbacteriaceae > Microbacterium > Microbacterium sp. Root61. The sequence continues at coordinate 445,840 of NZ_LMGU01000002.1, forward strand.
GCCTCGAAGCCGTTCATCAAGCAGCTCGTCGCCGCGCAGAACGTCGTCGCCAACACGGCGGCGAAGCCGATCAAGGAGTTCCCGGTCTTCCTGCCGTACAGCCAGGAGACCTACGACTTCGTCGCGGGCCGCGCTTACGACAAGCTCGTCCCGGTCTACCAGATCGCCGACAAGGTCGAGCGTCAGGACGCCGACGACATCGTGAAGGACGCCGTCAAGGCGGAGCTCCTCGCAGCGATCGAGTCCGGCGCACTGCCGGCCTCCGCGGCGAACGAGTTCTCTGCGGCGTACAAGTCCGTCACCAAGGTCATCGTCCGCGGCCGCATCCTCGCCGAGGGTGTTCGTATGGACGGTCGCGGCCTGGCCGACATCCGCCCGCTGGACGCAGAGGTGCAGGTCATCCCGCGCGTGCACGGCTCGGCGATCTTCCAGCGCGGCGAGACCCAGATCCTGGGTGTCACCACGCTGAACATGCTCAAGATGGAGCAGCAGATCGACTCGCTGTCGCCTGTCACGCACAAGCGGTACATGCACCACTACAACTTCCCGCCGTACTCGACCGGTGAGACCGGTCGCGTGGGCAGCCCCAAGCGTCGCGAGATCGGGCACGGCTTCCTGGCCGAGCGCGCCCTCGTGCCGGTGCTGCCGAGCCGCGAGGAGTTCCCGTACGCGATCCGTCAGGTGTCCGAGGCTCTCGGCTCCAACGGCTCGACGTCGATGGGCTCGGTCTGCGCCTCGACCCTGTCGCTGCTGAACGCCGGTGTGCCGCTGCGCGCACCCGTCGCCGGTATCGCCATGGGCCTGGTCTCGGACGAGGTCGACGGACAGACGCGGTACGCCGCCCTGACCGACATCCTCGGTGCCGAGGACGCCCTCGGTGACATGGACTTCAAGGTCGCCGGTACCAGTGAGTTCGTCACCGCGATCCAGCTGGACACCAAGCTCGACGGCATCCCCACCTCGGTGCTGACCGCCGCGCTCCAGCAGGCTCACGACGCCCGTCAGACGATCCTCGGCGTGCTCAACGCCGCGATCGACGCGCCCGACGAGATGGCACCGACCGCGCCCCGCGTGATCAGCGTCCAGATCCCGGTCGACAAGATCGGCGAGCTGATCGGCCCCAAGGGCAAGACGATCAACGCGATCCAGGATGAGACCGGCGCGCAGATCTCCATCGAGGAGGACGGCACCGTCTACATCGGCGCGACCGATGGCCCGTCGGCGGAAGCCGCACGCGCCCAGGTCAACGCGATCGCGAACCCGACCAACCCCGAGATCGGCGAGCAGTTCCTGGGCACGGTCGTCAAGATCGCCGCCTTCGGTGCGTTCATCTCGCTGCTGCCCGGCAAGGACGGACTGCTGCACGTCAGCGAGGTCCGCAAGCTCGCCGGTGGCAAGCGCGTCGAGAACGTCGAAGACGTGCTCAACGTCGGTCAGAAGATCCTCGTGAAGATCACGAAGATCGACGACCGCGGCAAGCTGTCGCTCGAGCCCGTCGTCGAGGAGACCGCTGAGGCGGCCGCCCCGGCCGTCGAGGTCATCGTCGAAGGCTGATCCGCCAAGACCCCATAGGCCGCTCCGGCGGCGTATCACGGATGCCCGTGCTCTCCTCTGGAAGAGTGCGGGCATCCGCTGTTTGACTGGGATGTCCGCCGCATGGGGGACAGGATCCGGCATCCGCGCCCCGTCGTGACCGAAGCGTTATCGAATGTTTACCGTTCGGTCGCCGAGGCGGCCGGAACCTCGGCGAACGAGGCCTAGCCTCGTAGTACGCGCCGGGGGGCGCGGGTTTCGTAGTCACGAATACCTCCACCCGGGGACATTCGTGAGGGGGTGGGACATGGCTTTCTTCGGTGTAGGTACGACCGCATCGTCGACGAGCGCCGCGGCCGGTTCGCCCGGCACGCGCGCCCGGCACCCTTCCGCTCCGATTCCGGTGCAGGGACCCCCGATCGGCCGGGCGCTGCACGTACCGCTCGGCGAGACCGGCTTCCGGATCTTCCCGCTGATCCTTGGAGCTGCGGAGTTCGGCTGGAACGTCGACCTCGAATCCAGCCACGAGATCCTCGACGCGTACACCGAGCTCGGCGGCAACGCCGTGCACACGGCCGACAGCTTCTCCGGCGGCCGCAGCGAGCACATCGTCGGGCAGTGGCTGCACTCCCGGGGCCTGCGCGACGACATCGTGCTGGCCGTCCGGGTCGGCGGTCACCCCGACAACCCCGGACTCGGCTCGGTCAACCTCGTGCGTGCGGTCGAGGCCTCCCTCACGCGACTGCGCACCGACCGCATCGACGTGCTGTACCTCGATGCCGTCGCCGACCCCTCGACGCCGCTGGAAGACACCCTGGCGACCGCGGAGTGGCTCGTGGAGTCCGGCAAGGTCCGCGCGCTCGGCGCGGTCGGGTACACAGCCGCACAGCTCGTCGAGGCCCGCATCCTCGCCTCGGCCGGGTTCCCTCGGGTCACCGTGCTGGACGTGCCCTTCAACGTGCTGCGTCGTCAGGACTTCGACTCCAACCTCCGGCTGGTCGCGGGTGCCCAGAGCATCGCCGTCACGCCTTCGCACGCCCTCGAGCACGGCTTCCTCGCCGGTCGCCAGCGCACGCGGATGCGCACGGTGCTGTCGGTGCGAGGTGCGCAGATCGCCGCGAACCTGAACCGCCGGGGGAGCCGCACGCTGCGGGCCCTGGACGCCGTCGGCACCGAACTGGGCGTGCCGGATGCCGCGGTCGCGGTCGCGTGGCTGCTGGCGCAGAAGCTGGTCACCGCGCCGATCGTGAACGCGTTCGCTCCGCAGCACGTCGAGGAACTCGCTCAGGGCGTAGGTGTGCGACTCAGTCGCGTGCAGCTCGCCGATATCGCACGCGCGTCCGAATAGGTCGCCGCCCGGGCGGGTGTCGCGCGGGTGACGTATGGTGGAGGAGCCCCCGGGCAACCTCCCCCAACGAAGTGAGAAGGCGTGACGCACTACCTCTATCTCGTGCGGCACGGCGAGCATCAGGACGCCGAGCACGGCCTCGCAGATGGCCCGCTTTCCCCGCGTGGACGACGCCAAGCCTCGCTTCTCGCGGATCGGCTGTCCGGAGTGGCCCTCAGCGCCGTCTGGCACTCGCCGCTCGAACGGGCCAGCGAGACCGCGCGTGCGGTGGCCGATCGACTGCCCTCCGTGTCGCCCGAGCCTTCGGCGCTGCTGTTCGACTGCGTCCCGACGGGGATGACCCCCGAGACCCCGAGTTCGTTCGAATCGTTCTTCGGCTCGGTCACCGAAGCGGAGATCGAAGCCGGCCACGCACAGATGGCCGACGCCGTCAGCGAGTTCCTGGTGCGCAAGCCCGGCGACGTGCACGAGCTGCTCATCACCCACAACTTCGTGATCGCGTGGTTCGTGCGCGAGGTGCTGCAGGCGCCCGACTGGCGCTGGATGACCCTCAACCAGGCCCACTGCGGCCTGACGGTGATCGCGCAGCGTCAGGGGCGCCCGTGGACCCTCGTATCGCACAATGATCTGGCACACCTGCCGGTGGAACTGCGCACCGGCCTGCCGGAGAGCCTCCCGGTCTAGTCGACCAGACTCTTGCCGTACCAGCGGGTCGCGTTCGGGTTGTCGTTGAAGCGCTCGATGGCGCGGAATCCGGCAGCGGCATAGAGCCCGGCGGCGGCCTCCAGGCTGTGGTGCGTGTCGAGCACGAGCTCGGCGGCATCCGATTCACGTGCCCGTCGTTCGAGGTCGTCCAGCAGCAGGCGTCCCCAGCCGAGACCGCGGGTCTCGGGGCGCAGGTAGAGGTGCTTGACCTCGTAGCGGATGCCGGCGTCGGAGTCGGCGATCCGACGGATGCCGCCGCATCCCACGCCCTTCTCGTCGTCGTCGCGCAGCACGACGAACACGCCCGCGGGCGGAGTGAAGGTCGCCGGATCGGGGAAGACGGCGGTGTACACCGTGTTCTGGTGCGCGAAGCCGATCTCACGGGAGCGGAAGTACTCGTCGAGCAGCTCGTGGGCGATCGGATCGTCGACGGGGGCGGGAAGAATCGAGACCACGTCACGAGGGTAGTCCTGCGCCATGCGCCCGGGGGAGGGGCGCGGCGTCGTTAGGCTGGATGACATGACGACACGCGTGGCCATTGTGGGCGGCACAGGCAAGCTCGGGAGCATCATCCGCGAGGTCGTGGAGAGCGCGCCCGACTTCGACGTCGTCGCGGTGCTGTCCTCCCGCTCGGAGTTCTCCGAGCTCGACGGCGCGGACCTGGTGGTGGACGCCTCGACCCCCGCCGTGTCGATCGACGTCGTGCGAGCGGCCATCGACCGCGGCATCAACATCCTCGTCGGCACCTCCGGCTGGTCGGCCGAGCGCATCGCGCTGGTGCGTCCGCTCGTGGAGGCCGCCGGCACGGGGGCCGTGTTCATCCCGAACTTCTCCCTCGGGTCGGTGCTGTCCTCGGCTCTGGCCGCATCCGCCGCGCCCTTCTTCCCTTCGATCGAGATCATCGAGACCCACCGCGAGACGAAGGTCGACTCGCCGAGCGGCACCGCTGTGCGTACCGCCGAGCTGATCGCCGCCGCCCGCGCCGGCGTCGGCCCGGTCGAGTCGCCGCATGCCGACCAGCGGGCGCGCGGTCAGCAGGTCGCCAGCGTCCCGATCCACTCGCTGCGCCGGCCCGGCGTCGTCGCCCGACAGGAGACGATCCTCTCCGGCGCGGGGGAGTCCGTCACGATCACGCACGACACGATCGATCCGGCCCTCGCCTATGCCCCCGGCATCCGTCTCGCCCTGGCGGCGGCTCGCGATGCCCGCGGCATGACCGTCGGTCTCGACAGCTTCCTCGAGATCGGCATCCGCACGCCCGGTTCGTCGGCGGCGAAGCCGGTGGCGGAGGGCGACGTGCCCGGCCAGGTCGCACGCGCCACGGGGCTATGAGCGGTCCTCGTATCGGCGTCGCCGTCATGTCGGCGCTGCTGCTGCTGTATATCTTCCTGGTGGGGCAGCGGGCGTGGCTCCTGCTCATCAGCGGCGACCCGATCGCCATCGCAATGGGGGTGGCGCTCATCGTGCTGCCGCTCGTCGCGATCTGGGCGCTGGGACGCGAGCTGTGGTTCGGCGTCCGCGCCGAGCAGCTCGGCCGGCGACTCGAGGCCGAGGATGCGCTGCCGGAGGATGTCGTCACGGTGCGCCCCAGCGGCCGGGTGATGCGCGAGGACGGCGACGCCGTCTTCCCCGAGTACCGTGCCGAGGTCGAGGCCGCCCCGGAGTCGTGGCGGGCCTGGTACCGCCTGGCGCTGGCGTACGACGCCGCAGGAGACCGCAAACGGGCGCGTGCGGCCGTGCGGACGGCGATCCGGTTCGAGACCGCCGAACGCCGGGCAGCGCGCCCGTCCGGCGGCTAGGGGTCGCGCACGCACGCCTCTGACCGCGAGACTGCAACGGTGCGACCAGACTGCGGGTAATACCCACAGTCTCGACTTCCGGGTGCAGTCTCGGTGCGCTGCTCGGCGTGCCGGGCGTTCAGGCCGCGTCGACCGGTAGCGCGACGGCGACGGCGTCTTCGACGCTCGGATGCCTGAACTCGAACCCCGAGGCTGTGAGGGCAGCCGGGGCGACATCCAGATCGGACAGGAGCAGGGCGTCGGCGGCGTCGCGACCGAGGACGGCGCGGATGCCCCACGCGGGAGCTCGCAGCACGTACGGGCGGTTCAGGCGCACCGCGAGGGCGAAGCCGAGGTCGTTGGCGGTGGCCCGCGTCGGTCCGGTGAGATTGACGGGTCCGGCGATGTCACCGTCGATGACGTGACGGATGGCGCGGACCTCGTCATCGAGCGAGATCCAGGGCCATGCCTGCCGTCCGCCGGCGATGGGTCCGGAGAGACCGGCACGCGTGAGCAGAGCGAGCGGCTTGAGCACGCCGTCCGGATGCACGACCGGGGCGGTGCGCAGCAGGGCGACGCGCGCCTGCGGACTGGCGGCCAGCGCGGCCGCCTCCCATTCGCCGCACAGATCGGCGAGGAACGAGTCCCCGCGCGGTGACTGCTCGGTCAGGCGCGCACCCGGCGCGGTGCCGTAGTAGCCCACCGCCGATGCGGAGACGAAGGCCGGGGCATCCGTCCCCATCTCGCGCACCGCACGGGCCAGTGCCCGTGTCGGCGTGATGCGCGACCAGACCAGGGTGTTCTTGTACTTGGGCGTCCACGGGAACCGGCCGATCGTAGCCCCGTTCAGGCCGATCACGGCCCGTGCGCCCTCCAGGATCGCAGGATCCAGCGGAGTCGTGTCGACGAGCCATTCGACCTCGTCGGGACCGACTGCAGGCCGACGCACGAGGGTCGTGACGGGGATGCCGTCGGCGCGCAGCGCCGCGACGAGCGCGCCGCCGATGAGGCCGGAGGCCCCAGCGACGACGACGCGACCGTCAGCTTCAGGCAAGCGTCGCCTCGAGCGTGATCTCGATGCCCGCAAGGGCCTGCGAGACCGGGCAGTTCGTCTTGGCGTCGGCGGCGATGCGCTCGAAGTCCTCCTGGCTCAGGCCCGGGATGACGGCGTTGACGTTGAGGTGGCTGCCGGTGATGCCGGTGCCGGGCTTGAACGTGACGGATGCCGTCGTGTCGACCGACTGCGGCGGGGTGCCGTTCTCGGCCAGCGCGTGCGAGAACGCCATGCTGAAGCAGGACGCGTGGGCGGCGGCGATCAGCTCTTCGGGAGTCGTGACCGAGGTGGAGCCCTCGCTGCGCGCCTTCCAGTTGATGTCGAAGGTGCCGAGGCCCGAGGAGTTCAACGCGACAGTGCCGGAGCCCTCGGTCAGGGAGCCCTTCCAGTGGCTGGTCGCTTCGCTCGTGACGGTCATGAGAACCTCCGGTGGTCTTCGGGCGCTCCGTAGATCGCAGCGCCTCGCCGTCAGCCTAATCGGGCGGATGCCGGGATGCACCGGCTGCGGGGTGCCGCGCGCCGGTGGCGCGCCACAGCGTCGGAGATCGCCGCAGCGTCGGATCGAATCGGGCCGATTCACCCGACCGCGTGGTTTCCCCCGAAGTTCTGGTGCCCGAGTGCGGCGATCGGGGTGCGGGTCAGGCCGCGGACGGACGCTCGCGCCCGACGATGCCCGCGCGCTGCAGCAGGAGGTAGAGCTGGCAGCCCAGGCACAGCCCGAACGCCGCGTTCAGGAACGCGGCGACGAACGCGACCGCCGCGGCGATGGGCAGCGCCCACGGCACGCCGAACAGCTGCAGGAGCAGCCCGATCGTGGTCACGAGGAGTCCGACACCCTGCGCGAAGCGAGGCGGACGAGGATCCTCGAGGTCGGCAGGCGCCTTCAGACGGGGGCGGACGACGGTGCGGAACAGGACGCTCCACGGGGAGGTGCGCGCGGACAGGATCGTCCACAGGAAGAGCAGCGCGATCACGAGCAGCAGCAGGAAGGCCGGATCGAGGATGCGCTCGGCAACGGAGGCGTAGGCGATCGCCCACGCGGTCGGGTCGACGACAGCGCCGTTCTTGATGAAGGTGACGGTTCCCTGCGCAGTGGACAGCCCGGTCAGACCCAGGAACACGTCGATCAGGAGCAGCAGCGAGGTGATGCCGGCCGCGAAGCGCAGCGCGCGCGGGTCGACACCGGCGGGTGGGGCATCCGTACGCTCAGACATGCGCGGTGTCTCCGGTCAGTCGGGTCAGCTCCAGCTCGAGCACGTCGCGGTTCGGCACACCGCCGAAGCGGGTCTGCACGGCGCCGTCCTTGTCGAGGATGAGTGTCGTCGGGGTCTGCAGCACGTGGAAGTGCTTGGCGATGTCCGGCCGATGCGTGAGATCGACGTCGAGGTGGCGCACCCCGTCGCGCGTGCCGGCGATGTCGGCCAGGGTGCGGTGCACGCCGGGGCAGCGGGCGCACAGCTCGGTGCTGAACTGCAGCAGGGTGGCGGTCTCGCCGAGCGCCTCGGCACCCAGGCGCTCCGGCTCGACGACCTCGTGCGCGATGTGGCGCCGCGGCCGATTCTGCTGCCAGCGCAGGAACAGGCCGACGCCGACCGTCACCGCAAGAAGCACGGCGAGGCCGACGAGCGCGCTGACGATGGTCACAGCCACTCAGGCTAGTCGCTGTCGGCTGAATCCGGCCCGGACGGCGCGAGTATGACGCGGGCTCGTAACACGACCGGATGTCGGGGGCGCGGGTATCGTGGCAGTCGTGACTACGGCGATCCCCACACCCTACGAGGACCTCCTGCGCGACGTCCTGGAGCACGGCACGCACAAGGACGACCGCACCGGCACCGGGACGACCAGTGCGTTCGGGCGTCAGATCCGCTTCGACCTGTCGCAGGGCTTCCCGCTGATCACCACGAAGCGCGTGCACATGAAGTCGATCGCGTACGAGCTGCTATGGTTCCTGCGCGGCGAGTCGAACGTGAAGTGGCTGCAGGAGCACGGCGTCACGATCTGGGACGAGTGGGCCGACGCCGAGGGCGAACTGGGCCCCGTGTACGGCGTGCAGTGGCGCTCGTGGCCGACGCCCGACGGCGGGCACATCGACCAGATCTCGCAGGTGGTCGAGCAGATCCGGTCCAACCCCGACTCGCGGCGGCTGCTGGTGTCGGCCTGGAACCCCGCCGATATCCCCGACATGGCCCTCGCGCCGTGCCACGCGATGTTCCAGTTCTACGTCGCCGACGGCAAGCTGTCGTGCCAGCTCTACCAGCGCAGCGCCGATCTCTTCCTCGGCGTGCCGTTCAACATCGCGTCGTACGCGCTGCTGACGCTCATGGTGGCGCAGCAGACCGGACTCGAGCCCGGTGACTTCGTCTGGACAGGCGGCGACTGCCACATCTACGACAACCACCTCGAGCAGGTGCGCGAACAGCTCTCCCGCGACCCGTACCCGTACCCGACGTTCCAGTTCGCGCGGAAGCCCGACTCGCTCTTCGACTACGAGTACGACGACTTCCTCGTCGAGGACTATCAGCACCACCCCGCGATCCGCGGCGCGGTCGCGGTATGACCTCTCGGATCGGCCTGATCTGGGCCGAGGCGCACGGCGGGGTGATCGGTGCGAGCGGGGGCATGCCGTGGCACGTGCCCGAAGACCTGGCCCACTTCAAAGAGGTCACGAACGGCTCGCCCGTCGTGATGGGGCGCAAGACCTGGGAGTCGCTGCCCGAGCGGTTCCGCCCGCTGTCGGGCCGTCGCAACATCGTCGTGACCCGCCAGGAGGACTGGGCGGCCGACGGTGCCGAGCGTGCGGGTTCGCTCGCTGCAGCACTGGCGGATGCCTCGTCCTCGGAGTGGATCTGGATCATCGGTGGCGGCGAGCTCTTCCGCGAGAGCGTGGCGCTCGCGGATCGGCTCGAGGTCACGGAGCTCGACGTCGATGTCACCGGCGACACGTTCGCGCCCGAGCGGCCGGACTGGCAGCGGGAGTCGATCGAGCCGGAGCAGGGCTGGCACACCTCGCGCAGCGGCATCCGCTACCGCTTCCTCACTCTCGACCGGGCCGGAGACTGACATGAAGCGGGCATTGATCACCGGCGCGAGCTCGGGTCTCGGCGCGGAGTATGCGCGGCAGCTGGCGGCCACCGGCGCCGACCTCGTGCTGGTCGCGCGGGACCGCGACGCCCTCGAGAAGCTCGCGCAGCAGCTCCGGCGCGTCTACGACGTCGAGGTAGAGGTGCTTGCCGTCGATCTGCTCAAGCGGCGCCAGCGCACCAAGGTCGAAGAACGGCTCGTCGATGCAGACCGCCCGATCGGCATCCTCGTCAACAACGCCGGATTCGGTCTTCCGCTCGCGTTCGAGCGCAACGACATCGACGACGAGGTGCGCCACCTGCACCTGCACGTCGAGGTGCCGATGCGGCTCACTCACGCGGCGCTGCAGCCCATGCTCGCCCGCGGCAACGGCCGCATCATCAACGTCGCTTCCGTCGCGGGCTTCATCCCGCGCTCGACCTACGGCGCCTGCAAGGGCTGGCTGATCAGCTTCAGCCGCTGGGCGAACGATCGGTACGCACCGCAGGGCGTCACAGTGACGGCGGTCTGCCCCGGCTTCACCCACACCGGCTTCCACGAGCGGATGGGCCTGCTGCCCGGCCGCGAGGGCGTGTCGCCCGGCATGTGGCTGGAGGCGAGGGATGTCGTGGCCGAATCCCTGCGCGATGCCGCGCGAGGCAAGGCCGTCTCGATCCCGTCGTTCCGATACAAGGCGCTGGTGGCGCTCACCCGGCTGGTTCCGGCCTCCCTCGCCGCGAAGGTCGGCGCCCAGGGGCGGTAGGTCAGCCGAGGCGGCCGAGATGGATCGCCGCGAACGCCAGCGCCGCGATGGTCTCCCCGTCCGAGATCTCCCCGTCGGAGATCATGCGCAAGGCGTCGCCGAACGGTACCCAGCGCACGTCGGTGATCCCTTCTTCATGCTGGGTCGCCGCGAGGTCCGCCGTGTTCGGTGTCGCGTGAAGCGTGCGAGCGAGGAAGACGTGCTCCGGAGCATTGGCGATCCCGTTGAGCGCGTTCATCTGCCCGAGCTCGGTCCACTCCTCAGCAGTGAGTCCGGTTTCCTCCCGCAGCTCGCGCTGAGCACCGGCCAGCGGGTTCTCGCCGTCGGTTCCGCCGGCGGGCACCTCCAGCGACGGTCCGCCGGTCGCGTACCTGTCGATCGTGACGAAGCACACACGGTCGTCGTCATCCAGCGCGACGACGAAGACCGCAGGATGCCGCACGGTCACGACGCCGTAGATCCCCGGCCCGGCCGGGCCGATCACATCGTGCTCTTCCACCTGCATCCAGCGGTTCTCGTACACCGTCCTGGTCGCGAGGGTCTGCCAGCTCATGACCTCACACTAGAGCTCGCACTCTCGATCGGACTTCGGGAACGATTCGTTCACCCCGGCATCCGTTCTGCGAGTGTCGGTCAACCGATAGCCTGAGAACATGACGCACACCGGCAATCCCTTCGGTCAGGTGCTCGTCGCGCTCGTCACTCCGATGACGGCCGACGGCGAAGTCGATTGGGCCGGGGTCGAGAAGCACATCGACGACGTGATCTCGGCCGGCGCCGACGGCGTCGTCGTCACCGGCACCACGGGCGAGACCAGCACTCTGACGGACGCCGAGAAGATCCGCCTCGTCGAGGTCGGCAAGGACGTCGCGGCGGGCCGCGCCAAGATCATCACGGGTGGCGGCTCCAACGAGACGGCTCACGCGATCGAGCTGTACAAGGCCAGCGAGAAGGCCGGCGCCGACGCGATCATGATCGTGACGCCGTACTACAACAAGCCCACGCAAGCCGGCATCCTGACGCACTTCCGCCTCGTCGCGGACGCCACCGACCTGCCCGTCATCCTGTACGACATCCCGGGTCGCACCGGTGTGGAGATCAAGTACGAGACGATCCTGCGCCTGGCCAAGCACCCGAACATCCTCGCCGTCAAGGACGCCAAGGGCGACTTCAGCGAAGTGAGCCGCGTGCTGAACGAGACCGACCTGATGTACTTCTCCGGCGACGACTCGAACGTGCTCCCGCACCTGGCGATCGGCGCGACCGGCCTCATCGGTGTCACTGCGAACATCGCTCCGGCGCCGTACCGCACGATCGTCGACGCGGTGAACGCGGGCGACCTGAAGACCGCCACCGCCGAGCACATGCGCCTCGAGCCGCTCGTGCGCGCCACCATGACGCACATCCCCGGCACGGTTGCCGCGAAGTACATCCTGCACGGTCTCGGCCGCATCTCGAGCCCCCGCGTGCGCCTGCCGCTGGTGGGCCCCGAGGAATGGGAAGCCGCCAAGATCGAGGACGAGCTGGCCCTGCTCAGCGGCATCCCGGGTGCGGACTTCTCGAACTTCCGCCCCGACCGCAACGCCGCCGCCGGTGGCGCGCTGCCCAAAGTCTCCGGCACGACTCGATGATCGCCGGCATGTCCCGCCGTCCCCGCTCCTCCGATCACGGAGACGCGCGGATGCCGGACATGCGGCGTTCTGCGGAACGCACACCCCACTAACTGAATGAGCGGATGCCGCCACCGGCACCGCGAGGAGGCACTCATGCCCAACACTGTTTACGACCCGCCCGCCCTCGCGCCCGGGACTCTCCGCGTCACCCCGCTCGGCGGTCTCGGAGAGATCGGCCGCAACATGACGGTCTTCGAATACGAGGGCAAACTCCTCATCGTCGACTGCGGCGTGCTGTTCCCTGAGGAGCACCAACCGGGCGTCGACCTGATCCTGCCCGACTTCGAGCCGATCAAGCACCGCCTCGACGACATCGTGGGCGTCGTGCTCACGCACGGACACGAAGACCACATCGGCGCGGTGCCGTATCTTCTGCGCCTCAAGCGCGACATCCCGCTGCTCGGTTCCGGACTCACGCTCGCCCTCATCGAGGCGAAGCTCAAGGAGCACCGCATCAAGCCGTACACACTGACGGTCGCCGAGGGGCAGCGCGAGAAGGTCGGCCCGTTCGATCTCGAGTTCGTGGCGGTCAACCACTCGATTCCGGACGCGCTCGCCGTGGCGATTCGCACGCCGGCCGGAATGGTGCTGGCTACCGGCGACTTCAAGATGGATCAGCTTCCTCTCGACGGACGCCTCACCGACCTGCGCGCGTTCGCCCGGCTCGGCGAAGAGGGCATCGACCTCTTCCTCGTCGACTCGACCAACGCCGAGGTGCCCGGCTTCACGCCCACCGAGCGCTCGATCGGACCCGTACTGGACCAGGTCATCGCCAAGGCGCCCCGCCGCGTGATCGTCGCCAGCTTCTCCAGCCACGTGCATCGCGTGCAGCAGGTGCTGGATGCCGCGGCCGCCCACGGTCGCCGCGTCGCGCTGCTCGGCCGAAGCATGGTGCGCAACATGGGGATCGCGTCGGATCTCGGATACCTGCACGTGCCCGAGGGCATCCTCATCGACTACAAGAAGGCACGCGACCTGCCCGACGACAAGATCGTCTACATGTCCACCGGTTCGCAGGGCGAGCCGATGGCCGTCCTCAGCCGGATGGCGAATCTCGACCACGAGATCGAGCCGGGCCCGGGCGACACCGTGATCCTGGCCTCCAGCCTCATCCCGGGCAACGAGACCGCCATCTACCGCGTGATCGACGGTCTCACCAAGCACGGCGCCAACGTCGTACACAAGGGCAACGCCAAGGTGCACGTCTCGGGGCACGCTGCGGCGGGCGAACTGCTCTACTGCTACAACATCCTCAAGCCGCGCAACGTCATGCCGGTGCACGGCGAGTACCGACACCTCACCGCGAACGCGAAGCTCGCGCAGGAGACCGGCATCCCGCCGGAGCGCACGATCATCGCCGAGAACGGCACCGTCGTCGATCTCCGTGACGGAGATGCGACCGTCGTCGGGCAGCTCGACATCGGTTTCGTCTACGTCGACGGCTCCACGGTGGGCGCGATCACGGATGCTGACCTCAAGGATCGTCGGATTCTCGCCGAAGAAGGCTTCATCTCCGTCATCGTCGTGGTGGATGCGGCCACGGGCCGCGTGATCTCCGGTCCGGAGATCCACGCCCGCGGCGTTGCGGAGGATGACTCGGTCTTCGACGCCGTCAAGCCCAAGATCGCGGCGGCGCTGGAAGAGGCCGCCAAGTCGGGCGTCCGCGACACGCACGCGCTGTCGCAGATCGTCCGCCGCACGATCGGGCGCTGGGTCAACCAGTCGTTGCGTCGTCGACCGATGATCGTGCCCCTCGTCATCGAGGGATAGCACCGGTCTTCGCCGTCAGCCGCCCTCGCCGATCTCGGCGGGGGCGGTTCTCCGTTCGGCGCGTCATCGGCGCGAAACACACCCCGATTAGCATCGGAGGGTGCCCGCTACCTTCCAGCTCCGACCGGCCGCCCCGGGAGACGGCGCGTTCCTCGGCGACATGGTCGTCGAAGCCGCGAACTGGCGGCAGGGCGGGATCCGGCCGCGGCACGAGGTGCTCTCCGGCGCGGAGCACCTCCGGTACATCGCCGGATGGATGCGACCGGGCGATGCCGGGTTCGTGGCACACGATGCGCAGGGGGAGCCGATCGGCGCCGCGTGGTACCGCACGTTCCCGCGCACCGACCCCGGATTCGGATACGTCGGCACCGGCGTGCCCGAGCTGATCATCGGCGTGCGGCCGATCTGGCGTGCGCACGGAGTGGGACGGATGCTGCTGCAGCACCTGGCCGACCGCGCCCGAGCCGACGGGGCCGGTCGGCTCAGCCTCAGCGTCGAGCGCGGCAACCACGCCGTGACGCTGTACCGCAGCGAAGGATTCGCCGTCACGCAGAGCGGAATAGGGCGGGACACGATGGTCAAGCGCCTGCGCTGAGCCCGCGTCATTCCACGGGAATGGGGGTGATGCGACGTACCGTTGACTCATGGCCAGGAGTACCAGCCCGACCACGAGTGGTCGCGCGTCCGCGAAGGGGCCTTCGTCGCGCGCGCGGAAGCCCGATCCCGCACCCAAGCGCTACGTCGGCGACAGCGAGAAGCCGCCCGTCATCGTGCGGGCCTGGCTGGGGCTCGCGCACGGTGTCGGCGGGCTTTTCCGGGCCTTCGGTCCCGAGACCCTCGAGAAGGATCAGCGCCGTGACGGGTTCCCGTTCTTCCTGGTGCTGCTGGCGGTCGTCGGCGCCGTCAACGAGTGGTTCTTCATCGGCAACGAGGTCGCCAAGCTCATCAGCGCCTACTCTGTCGGCGGTCTCATCGGGCGGGTGTCGTTCATCCTGCCCGTGCTGCTGCTCCTGCTGGCCGGCTGGCTGTTCCGGCATCCGGCATCCGTGCATGACAACGGCCGTATCGGCATCGGCTTCGCCATCTTCATCATCATGATCGCGGGCTTCTGCCACGTGGTCGGCGGGCGCCCGCAGCCGCAGGAGGGCCTGCCCGCGCTGAGCGAGGCCGGCGGTCTGTTCGGGTGGATGGTCGGCGAGCCGCTCGCCCTCGGTCTGACCGACGTCGGCGCGTGCATCGTGCTGGGCCTGCTCACCGTGCTGAGCGTCCTGATCATCACCAAGACCCCGCCGAACCGCATCGGCCGTCGCCTCGGCGACCTGTACGCGTGGATGTTCGACGCGGAGCGTCCCGTTGTGGACCCCGACGCGGCGGCGCAGAAGAAGGATGCCGCCTCCGACGAGGACCCGTCGCTGCCCTGGTGGCGACGCAACAAGACCGGCCGCGAGGAGGATCCCGACGACGGGATCGGCTCGCAGGACCTCACCGAGCTCCTGCCCGCGGGAGCCACCGAGGGCAGCTTCGAGAAGGTCATCGCTCCTGTGCATCCGCCGTTGCCGCCGATGCCGGCCGCGCCCGACGCGCTCACCGAGATCCTCGATCTGTCCGGCGGGATCCCGCCGTTGCCGCCGGTCGCCGACACCTCCATCCGCGACGACGGCCCCGAGCACGACGGCGTCCTGCCGGGTCTTTCCGGGATCGGCACCGCTTCGGAGGGGATGCCTCCGGCCGCCCTGTACCGGCTGCCCTCGGTCGCGACGCTCGCGGCCGGCACGCCGCACAAGGCCCGCTCCGCCGCCAACGACGAGGTCGTGCGCGCCATCACGAGCGTGCTCGATCAGTTCCAGGTCGACGCGCGCGTCACCGGTTTCTCGCGCGGCCCGACAGTCACCCAGTACGAGATCGAGGTCGGCCACGGCGTCAAGGTCGAGCGCATCACCGCCCTGACGAACAACATCGCCTATGCCGTGGCATCCAACGAGGTCCGCATCCTCGCGCCGATCCCGGGCAAGAGCGCAATCGGCGTCGAGATCCCGAACACCGACCGTGAGATCGTCACGCTCGGCGACGTGCTGCGTTCGCAGGCCGCGGCCTCCAGCACCCATCCCATGACGATCGGTGTCGGCAAGGACGTCGGCGGCGGCTACGTCATCGCCAACCTCGCGAAGATGCCGCACCTCCTGGTGGCCGGTTCCACCGGCTCGGGCAAGTCGAGCTTCGTGAACTCCATGATCACGAGCCTCCTGATGCGCGCGAAGCCGTCCGAGGTGCGCATGGTGCTGATCGACCCGAAGCGGGTCGAGCTCACGTCGTACGCGGGCGTGCCGCACCTGATCACCCCCATCATCACGAACCCGAAGAAGGCCGCAGAGGCGCTGCAGTGGGTCGTGAAGGAGATGGACATGCGGTACGACGACCTCGCGTCGTTCGGCTACCGCCACATCGACGACTTCAACAAGGCCGTCGTCGCCGGCGAGGTCAACCTGCCGGTCGGCAGCGAGCGCGTGCTCAAGCCCTACCCGTACCTCCTGGTCGTGGTCGACGAGCTCGCCGACCTGATGATGGTCGCGCCGCGTGACGTCGAGGACTCGATCGTGCGCATCACGCAGCTCGCCCGTGCCTCCGGCATCCACTTGGTCCTGGCCACCCAGCGACCCAGCGTCGACGTCGTGACCGGCCTCATCAAGGCGAACGTGCCGTCGCGACTGGCGTTCGCGGTGACGAGCGTCACCGACAGCCGCGTCATCCTGGACCAGCCCGGCGCCGACCGCCTGATCGGTCAGGGCGATGCCCTGTTCCTGCCGATGGGCACGTCCAAGGCCGTGCGCGTCCAAGGTGCGTGGGTCAGCGAGGCCGAGATCGAGAAGGTCGTCAAGTACGTCACGGCGCAGGCCCGGCCGGAGTACCGGACGGATGTCGCGGTCGAGGCGCAGAAGAAGGAAGTCGACGCCGACATCGGCGACGACCTCGAACTGCTGCTGGCCGCCGCCGAGCTCGTCGTCTCGTCGCAGTTCGGCTCGACGTCGATGCTGCAGCGCAAGCTGCGCGTGGGCTTCGCCAAGGCCGGCCGCCTGATGGACCTGCTCGAGTCGCGCGAGATCGTCGGCCCTTCCGAAGGGTCGAAGGCGCGTGACGTGCTCGTCACGAATGAACAGTTGCCCGGCGTGATGGCGCGGCTGCGCGGTCAGGACGTGCCGGCCGCTCCGGCCGCTGCAGCGCCGGTCGCCCCGCCGCGCCCCATCGACCCGGTCGAGGCGCAGTTCGAGGGCTACCCGGTCGTCGAGGCCGACGATGCCGGCGATGAAGACGCCTGGGGATTGACGGGGCGCGACTGATGGCTGTTCCCCGGCAGTTGCCGAACACGATCACGATCGTGCGCATCCTGTGCGCGCCGGTCTTCCTCTGGATGCTGCTGGCCGACGGGGGAGCGGATGGTCCGCTGCGCTGGTGGGCGGCCGTGCTGTTCATCGTCGCCATCGCGACCGATGGCATCGACGGCTGGATCGCCCGTCGGTACAAGATCGTCACAGACCTCGGCAAGCTCCTCGACCCGATCGCCGACAAGGTGCTCACCGGGTTCGCCTTCATCGGGCTGTCCATCCTGAACGAGCTGCCCTGGTGGGTCACCATCATCGTGCTGATCCGTGAGGTCGGCATCACGGTGCACCGTCTCGTCGTGGCGAGCGACCATGTCGTGGCTGCGGCCTGGATGGGCAAGCTCAAGACGCTGGCACAGGGGGTCGCGCTGTCGTTGGCCCTGCTGCCCCTGGCGAGCGTCGTGGGGGACTGGATCATCTGGGTGAACATCGTGACGATGTGGATCGCCGTCATCCTGACGATCGCGAGCGGCATCGACTACGTCGTGACCGAGATGCGCGGTGCCCGCAAGGACAAGCGGCGTGGGGTCTGAGCCCGACGAACTGGCTGTGGCCGTTCTCGAACGGCTGCAGGCGCGGGGTTGGAGCATCGGCGTCGCCGAGTCTCTGACCGGCGGGCTCCTGGTGGCGGCGCTGGTCGCCGTCCCCGGTGCATCCGTGAGCGTGCGGGGCGGAGTGGTCGCGTACGCGACGGACCTCAAGCAGTCGGTGCTGGGAGTGGATGCGGCGCTCCTGGCGCAGCACGGACCGGTGCACCCGGAGGTCGCCAAGCAGATGGCATCGGGCGTCCGTGCGGCGCTCGGACGGGACGGGGTGCCCGCCGACGTGGGGATCGCCACCACGGGGATCGCCGGTCCCGACTCGCCCGACGGGCAGCCGGTCGGCACCGTGCACATCGGCATCTCCACCCCCGAGGCGACCACCGTCACATCCCTGCGGCTGGACGGGACGCGGGCGATGATCCGCACCGAGAGCGTGCGCCGCTCACTCCAGGCGGTGCGCGACGCCCTCTGACGAATTTCCGCGCGTCGGGAACACACCGTGTTTCAGGACGGTTACATTCGGCGATTCCCACCCTTTCCCCAGCGCACGGGATTAGATTGGCACCAGTCGGTGTTGTACAGTTATCGACCCAGACAACGGCAGGAATCAGCAGTGAGGAGGGGGCCCCAATGATTCTGGTACGTCAAGAGATCGGCGAAGTCCTGCGTGATTTCCGTCAGCAGAAGGGACGCACCCTCCGCCAGGTGGCCAGCCGCGCCAGTGTCGCGCTCGGCTACCTGAGCGAAGTGGAGCGCGGCCAGAAGGAAGCCTCGAGCGAGATCCTCGCCTCGGTGGCGGACGCCCTGGACGTTCCCATCTCGACGATCATGCGCGAGGTCGGCGATCGCATCTCCGTCCTCGAAGGTCTGCAGTCCTTCCCCGACGTCGTTCCCGACGACCTGGTCGCCGCCGTCGACGCCGAGATGTCGCTGCGCTGACGCGTCCGCGTCGCCAGTGACCGGCCACTCCTATGCGCCGCAGTGAGTTCCTCCGCGCCGTCGACGACGAGTTCGGCGCGCAATCCAGCACCCTGGTGCACGATCTCGTGCTCTCGGGCATCGGGCGCACGGCGCTGGAGGCCCTCGACGCCGGCGTGCCTCCGCGCGACATCTGGCTCGCGCTGTGCGCGGACACCGATGTTCCCGCCGACCGCCGGTACGGCGTCGGCCGCCTGGAGCCGCGCCAGGCCTGACACGGCGGGTCCGAGCGGGTCGAAATCGCCCGGCGTGTCGTCGAACGTTCGTTCGACAGAAGCGTAGGCTCCTGCACAGTGGGTATCGAGGACGTTTCCGTCCACGTCCACGGGTGGCGCAGGTCCGATGTCGGAAGCCATCCGTAGCGTGGGAAACGTCGATTGACACCACACGCCTTGTCGCAGCATCCGTCCCACCGGGCCGGATCGCGACAGCCTACAGGCGACGGAACGCGAACCAAGGAGCATGACATGCCATCACCCGCAGACCGCGAGAAGGCCCTCGAATCGGCCCTCGCCCAGATCGATCGGCAGTTCGGAAAGGGCTCGGTCATGCGACTGGGCAGCGACGACCGTGCTCCTGTCGAGGTGATCCCCACGGGATCGATCGCCCTCGACGTCGCGCTCGGTATCGGCGGACTCCCGCGTGGACGCATCATCGAGATCTACGGCCCGGAGTCCTCGGGTAAGACGACGCTCACTCTCCACGCGATCGCGAACGCTCAGAAGGGCGGCGGCATCGCGGCGTTCATCGACGCCGAGCACGCGCTCGACCCCGACTACGCGATGAAGCTCGGCGTCGACATCGACGCGCTCCTGGTGTCGCAGCCCGACACGGGGGAGCAGGCGCTCGAGATCGCCGACATGCTGATCCGCTCCGGGTCGATCGACCTGATCGTGATCGACTCGGTGGCCGCGCTCGTGCCGCGTGCCGAGATCGAGGGCGAGATGGGCGACTCGCACGTCGGTCTGCAGGCCCGACTGATGTCGCAGGCGCTGCGAAAGCTCACCGGCGGGCTCAACCAGACCAACACGACGATGATCTTCATCAACCAGCTGCGCGAGAAGATCGGTGTCTTCTTCGGCAGCCCCGAGACCACGGCGGGTGGCAAGGCGTTGAAGTTCTACGCGTCGGTCCGCCTCGACATCCGTCGCATCGAGACGATGAAGGACGGCACCGAGGCGGTCGGAAACCGCACTCGTGTCAAGGTCGTCAAGAACAAGATGGCGCCGCCGTTCAAGCAGGCGGAGTTCGACATCCTGTACGGCACCGGCATCTCCCGCGAGGGCAGTCTCATCGACTTCGGCGTCGAGCACGAGATCGTGAAGAAGTCCGGCTCCTGGTATACCTACGACGGCGAGCAGCTGGGGCAGGGTAAGGAGAACGCGCGGTCCTTCCTCATCAAGAACCCGGATGTCGCGGCCGAGATCGAATCGAAGATCATGACGAAGCTCGGCATCGGCGTACCCAAGGCGGTTTCGGCGCCCGCTGTGGACGAGCTGGCCAAGAAGCGCCCGGCCTGATCATGAGTGCGAGCGACGGTCACGAGGGCGAGCGCTGGGCCGACGAGCCCGGGCTCGCCCCCGTGACCTACCTCCCGGGCGTGCGGCCGCAGGCGCCGCGCCGCCCCACGACCGTCTCCTTCACGGAGTCGGCGTGGGCCGACGATGAGCCCGACCCTGACGGGGCGTCCGGGGGTGAGACGGCTCCGATCGCAGAGCCCGCAGAGCCTGACCGTGACGCCGTCGTCGCGGCGGCCTCAGTGACGCTCACACGCAGCCTCGGGCGCCGGGGGCTCTCCCTGTCCGAGGCCGCCGCGAAGCTGCGCACCGCGGGTCTGAGCGCCGAGGAGGCCTCCGACGTCGTCGAGGACTTCGTCGCTCGCGGGTGGCTCGATGACGCCGTGCTGGCCGAGCAGCTCGTACACTCGGCGACGACGCGCCAAGACAAGGGCACCAAAGCCATTCGACAGCTTCTGCAGAAGCGGATGCTGGCGCGTGAGGTCATCGATGCGGTCATCGCCGAGCTGCCCGACGATGATGCCGAGCGCGCGTTGGAGTTCGCTCAGGGCAAGGCCCGCGCACTGACCAGGTACGACGATGACACCGCGACGCGGCGGCTGATGGGCATGCTGGCGCGACGCGGGTTCGGGGGATCCATCGCGGGGACGGCGGCGCGGCGCGCGCTCGCGGAAGCACGCGCGGAGGCCGGTGGCGGGTCCGGCGTTCGTTTCCGCTGACATCCAGTACCACCGCTGAGATCGAGCGTCGCGGATGACATGCCGGCGCCGCGGCTGACCTGGACCCGCCTGTGTGCGGTCGATCCGACATCGCGGCCGGGTCCGGTCCTGTCCCCGTGCCGCATTACGGTGGCAGGACGGCAAAGGGAGCGACATGGCCATCGTGGTGGAACATCTGACCAAACGCTATCGACAGGTGCGAGCGGTCGATGACCTCAGCTTCTCCGTCGACGACGGCGTCATCTTCGCCTTCCTCGGCACCAACGGCGCGGGAAAGTCCACGACGATCGGATGCCTCACCACGACGCTGCCGTTCGATGCCGGCGCCGTGCGGGTCACCGGCCACGATGTGCGGACCCAGGGCGAACAGGTGCGGACCAACATCGGCGTCGTGTTTCAGGACTCCCTGCTGGACCCGATGCTCACCGTGCGGGAGAACCTCGCGATGCGGGCATCCTTCGCACACCTGGATCGGATCTCGGCACGGCGCCGCATCGGCGAGCTCGCGGAACTGATCGAACTGGATGACTTCCTCGACCGTCGCTACGGGCAGCTGTCCGGCGGTCAGCGCAGGCGCGTCGACATCGCACGGGCGCTCCTGCACGAGCCGCGCATCCTGTTCTTGGACGAGCCGACCGCGGGGTTGGACCCCGCCAGCCGGGCGGTCGTGTGGCGGACCGTGCAGGAACTGCGGCGGTCATCCGGCCTCACCGTTTTCCTCACGACCCACTACATGGAGGAAACCGAGCAGGCCGACCGCGTGTGCATCATCGATCAGGGTCGCATCATCGCCGATGGCACGCCTCCTGAGCTGCGGGCGGCCTACAGCCGCAGCGTGCTGACCATCACCAGTGCCGACCCGGACGCACTGGCGCAGCTCGCGGACGCCGCCGGGGTCCTGGCCGAACGAGCGGATGACGTGGTGAGTATCACCGTGCCCGATGCGCGCACTGCCCGGGCACTTCTCGCCCAGCACGGCGAGGCGGTGCGGGACTTCGAGTTCCGCCACGGACGCATGGACGACGTATTCCTCGCGCTCACGGGGCGCACCGGTGATGACGACGAGTCGACGGATGCCGCGAAGGGACGTGCCGCATGAACGTCGTCGGAGCGCTCGTCGCCCGCAACCTGCGGTTGTTCTTCCGCGACCGTCTCAACGTCTTCTTCTCGCTGCTCGGCGCGATTATTCTGTTCGCGCTCTACACACTCTTCCTCAGCAACCTGCAGACCAGTGGTTTGCAAGAGACCTTCCCCAGTGCCGATCCCGATGACATCAAGGCGTTCGTCGACAGCTGGATGTTCGCGGGCATCGTCGTCATCACGACGATCACGACCGGGCTCGGTGCGCTCTCGGTCCTTGTGGACGACTCCCAGTCGGGGCGGTTCCGCGACTTTCTGGTGTCCCCGATTCGGCGCAGCCAGATCGTGCTCGGCTACTTGATCTCGGCGGTCACCGTTGCGCTGATCATGTCGATGGTCGTGCTCGTGGTCAGCATCCTCTATCTGGGCATCGTGGACCAGGTGTGGCTCGCGCCGGACGCCGTCGTGCGTGCGGTCGGGATCCTCGTCCTGTGCTGCACCGCCTTCACCGCGCTGTCCGCGTTCGTGGTGTCCTTCGTCCGCACAGCCGGGGCGTTCTCGGCGCTGTCGACCATTGCGGGCACCATCCTCGGTTTCATCGCGGGGGCATACATTCCCATCGGGGCGCTGCCGGTCGCAGTCGGCAACGTCATCAACGCTCTGCCGTTCGGGCAGGCCGCCATGCTGTTCCGCCGCGAATTCACATCGGAGACGCTCCCCGCGATGTCGGGAGGTGTGTCCGCCGCAGAGGAGGCCATCCGTCAGGCGTACGGTATCGATGCCATCGTGGGGGACTGGACGGTACCCGCGGCCATTGCCGTCGGCATCCTGATCGTTCTCGCCATTGTCTGCACAGTGCTGTCCGCGTTCAGGATCCGCACCCGCATCCGGTGACATCACACTCCCGGCAAGGCTCCGCCACGTGCCGGGGGCCGCCTCGCGGGCGCGCGCTCGTAGAATGTCTCTACCATGTCTTCCCCGATCAGCTCCCCGACGTTCATCGCAGCGTCCCCGGCCGCACTCGACGCCGACGGCCACGCCCGCACCTACGAGGTGCGCACCTTCGGCTGCCAGATGAACGTCCACGACTCGGAGCGGCTCTCCGGATCCCTGGAGAGCGCCGGCTACGTGCCCGCCGAGGCGGGGACCGACGCCGACGTCGTCATCATCAACACGTGTGCGGTGCGCGACAATGCGGCCGGCAAGCTGTACGGCACTCTCGGGCACCTGAAGTCCCGCAAGGACGCTCACGCGGGCATGCAGATCGCTGTCGGCGGCTGCCTCGCGCAGATGGACAAGCAGACCGTCCTCGACAAGGCGCCCTGGGTCGATGTCGTCTTCGGCACGCACAACATGGGCTCCCTGCCGAGCCTGCTCGAGCGTGCTCGGCACAACGGCGAGGCGGAGCTCGAGATCCTCGAGTCGCTCGAGATCTTCCCCTCCACGCTCCCGACCAAGCGCGACTCGGTCTACAGCGGCTGGGTGTCGATCTCGGTGGGCTGCAACAACACCTGCACGTTCTGCATCGTCCCGAGCCTGCGCGGCAAGGAGAAGGACCGCCGCCCCGGCGACATCCTCAACGAGCTGCGCCTCCTCGTCGACGACGGCGCGATCGAGGTCACGCTGCTGGGCCAGAACGTGAACTCCTACGGCGTCGAGTTCGGCGACCGCCAGGCCTTCGGCAAACTGCTGCGCGCCGCAGGGGAGATCGAGGGATTGGAGCGGGTCCGGTTCACGAGCCCCCACCCCGCCGCGTTCACAGACGACGTGATCGACGCGATGGCCGAGACCCCGGCGGTGATGCCCCAGCTGCACATGCCGTTGCAATCCGGCAGCGACCGCATCCTCAAGGCGATGCGTCGTTCTTACCGCAGCGACCGGTTCCTCGGCATCCTCGACCGCGTCCGCGCCAAGATGCCGGACGCGGCGATCACGACCGACATCATCGTCGGCTTCCCGGGTGAGACCGACGAAGACTTCGAAGAGACGATGCGCGTGGTCGAGCAGGCCCGCTTCGCCAGCGCCTTCACCTTCCAGTACTCGATCCGCGAAGGCACTCCCGCCGCGACGATGCCCGACCAGGTGCCGAAGGCCGTCGTGCAGGCGCGCTATGAGCGCCTCATGGCTCTGCAGGACCGCATCTGTCTCGAAGAGAACCAGAAGCAGGTCGGCCGTGAGCTGCGGGTGCTCGTGTCGGCGGGGGGCAAGAAGGATTCCGCGACCCACCGCCTCACCGGCCGCGCCGAAGACAACCGCCTCGTGCACTTCGAGCTCCCCGAGGGCTCCGCGCAGCCGCGACCCGGTGACGTGGTCACCGTGACCGTGACCCACGCCGCGCCGTTCCACCTGCTCGCGGATTCACCCGACGGTGCACCGCTGACGATCCGCCGCACCCGTGCGGGCGACGCGTGGGACCGCACGCAGGCCGAGTCCTGCGCACTCCCGTCTGCGCCGGCCGATCCCGGGGCGCCGCGGGCCGTATCGCTCGGGCTTCCCACCCTCCGCGTCGGCGTGTGAGCGGCGCCTCCGCCGGTCCCCGGCTGTGGGCGATCGTCGGGGCGACGGGCACCGGCAAGAGCGCGGCATCGCTCGATCTCGCCGAAGCCTTGCGCGCGCGGGGCACCACGGCCGAGATCGTCAATGCCGACGCCATGCAGCTGTACCGCGGCATGGACATCGGCACGGCGAAGCTCCCGCTCGCGGAGCGGCGCGGCATCCCGCACCACCTGCTCGATGCCCTCGACGTCACCGACGATGCCGCCGTCGCCTGGTACCAGACGGCCGCGCGCGAGGCGATCGCCGCGATCCACCAGCGCGGTGCCGATGCGATCCTGGTCGGCGGCTCGGGGCTGTACGTGTCCAGCGTGCTGTTCGACTTCCGCTTCCCACCGCGTGACGCAGACTTGCGCGCCGCGCTGGAGGCCGAGCTCGAGGCCGACGGTCCCGGCGCGCTGTACACCCGGCTGAAGGCCGCCGATCCGGCGACCGCCGAGCGGATCGACCCGCGCAACGGGCGCCGCGTCGTTCGGGCGCTCGAGGTCCTCGCGCAGGGCGAGCAGAATCATGGCGCCGCGCTGCCGGAGGCTCCGCTGCTCTGGCATTCCGAGACACGCATCGCGGGGGTGCGGATGCCGCGCGAAGAGCTGGTCGCCCGCCTCGATGTCCGCGTCGAGCACATGTGGGCGGACGGACTGATCGACGAGGTCGCGGGGCTGCGGGAGCAGGGGCTCGAGCAGGGCGTGACCGCCCGGCGCGCCATCGGCTACGCGCAGGGTCTCGCCCAGCTGGCCGGCACCATGACGCAGGCCGAGGCGATCGCGGAGACCCAGGCGCTCACCCGGCGCTACGCGCGCCGGCAGGTGTCGTGGTTCCGCCGCTACGACGACACGCTGTGGCTGGATGCCGGGGAAGAGGGGATCGCGGAGCGGATACTGGGTCGATGACTCGCATCCGCCCCTTCGCCATCGGCGACACCGAGGCCGTCGTCTCCCTCTGGCAGGACGCCGGCCTCACCCGGTCCTGGAACAACCCGTACCTCGATATCCAGCGCAAGCTCACCGTGCAACCCGAGCTGTTCATGGTCGCCGTCGACGGTGACGAGGTGATCGGCAGCGTCATGGCCGGCTACGACGGTCACCGCGGGTGGCTGTACTACCTCGCTGCCGCGCCGCATCGCCGCGGCGGGGGCATCGGACGCGCCCTCGTGGATGCCGCCGAGGAGGCCCTCACGGCGATGGGTTGCCCGAAGGTGCAGCTGATGGTCCGCCCGGGCAACGACGACGTGCTGGGGTTCTACGACGCGCTCGGGTACGAGCGTTTCGACATCGGTGCGACGGGCAAGCGACTGATCGCCGACTGAGTCAGTCGGCGGTGGATGCCGCGGCGCGCGGCCGTCCGAACAGGAACCACGCCGTCGCGCCGAGCAACGGCGCAACCACGACCAGAAGCATCCATCCCACGGCCGCGAATCCGCTCAGTGTCGCCTGCACCCGCCAGATCGACACCAGGGCGCTGACGGCGTAGACGGCGAGTGCCACGACGGCGATCGACCAGACGATGTCATACCCGGTCGGAAGCAGCGGGTTCACGGGCATGCCGCCATCCTAGAGCCGGCCCGGAATCCGGGTCCGGCAACACTCAGCTCGCGACTCCCCGGCCGACCTAGACTGAGGGGATGCCGCAGACCATCGCCTTCACGAAAGGCCACGGGACCGGCAACGACTTCGTCATCATCGCCGACCCCGCTGGCGACATCGACCTCTCCGACGCCCAGGTCGCCGCACTGTGCGACCGCCGGTTCGGGATCGGTGCGGACGGCATCCTGCGCGTGGTCCGTTCCGCCGCGATCCGCGAGGGGGCCGGGGCCGCGGCATCCGGCGCCGAATGGTTCATGGACTACCGCAACGCCGACGGATCGGCCGCCGAGATGTGCGGCAACGGCATCCGCGTGTACGTGAAGTATCTGCTGGAGACCGGTCTCGCCGAGCTCCCCGACGGCGGGGCGCTGGCGATCGGCACGCGCGCGGGCGTGAAGCCGGTGTCGCGTCCGGACGACGAGCTCGAGGTCGACCTCGGCGTCTTCGCGATCGACGCCGACGACGTGCTCGTGCGCGCCAAGGGACTCCCCGTCGCGCGGCCCGGGGTGGGCATCGACGTCGGCAACCCGCACATCGTGGTCGCCCTACCCGCAGAATCCGAGCTCGACGGCCTCGACCTCACCGTGCAGCCGATCCTCGACCCCGCGCCGCCGCGCGGAGCCAACATCGAGTTCGTCGTGCCCAGCGACCCGCTGGTGCATCACGGCGTCGGATCCATCCGCATGCGCGTGTTCGAGCGCGGCGTCGGAGAGACGCTCAGCTGCGGCACCGGCGTCGCGGCATCCGCTTTGGCCGTGCGCTACTGGGCCGGCGCCGCCGCGCCCGACCGGTGGAGCGTGGATGTGCCCGGCGGCACGCTCGGTGTCCGCATCTTCTCTGCGCCGGACGGCGATCACGTCGCGCTGAGCGGCCCGGCGACGCTGGTGTACTCAGGCGAGGTCGCGCTCGCCTGAGCCGCTCTGAGCCGCGGTCGACCCCCTCTGAGATCAGGGGATCTGGCGGAGGCAGGACGTTTCGGCGTGGATCGTCCTGCGTGGGCCAGATCCCCTGATACGAGCAAGCGGCAGCGCGCATGTCGGGCGGAAGCCGAGTCCCCCTGAGCGCGGTCCGCGACGGGAGTGCTCAGACGATGTCGATGGGTTCGCTGCGCGGCGAACCGTGGTGCCGCACCTTGAGCACGCGGAACCCGCGCGCCGTGGAGGCGCGGTGCACGCTGAAGCCGTCGGGGAAGGATGCCGCCAGCCAGCGCTGCAGCGAGTCCGAGCCGAGGTTGCGCTGCACGACGAGCCAGGCGTCGCTGCGTTCGTCGAGCCGCGGGATCCAGCGCTCGAGCAGCCCGTGCAGCTCGTTCTTGCCCACGCGGATCGGCGGGTTGGAGCGGATCGTGCGGAACACGATGTCGGCGGGAACATCGTCGGGCAATGCCGCGTTGACATTGGAGAGACCGAGGGCGTCGGCATTGCGCCGAACGAGATCCAGGGCGCGCTCATTGACATCGACGGCCCAGATCGTGGCATGCGGGGATTGAAGCGCGAGTGACAGCGCAATGGGCCCCCATCCGCTCCCGAGATCCAGCAGATGTCCGCCCGGAGGGGGCGGGGGTGTGTTCGACAGAAGCACCGCGGTGCCGGAGTCCACATGATCCGGGCTGAACACGCCACCCGCCGTCGTGACCTCGACGTCGTGGCCGGCGAGGGTGACACGGATACGCCGCAGATTCTCGGGACTCGCGGGCATCGCACTGAAGTAGTGGTCACTCGCCATGCCAGCGAGCGTACCGGAGGACCCCGCCGACGCGGGAGAGCTAGAGTTTAGAGAGTTTACGTCGCCCCGCCACGGTGGGGAAGTGGAAGGAACACATGACCGAATCGACGACACCGATGAGCACGGACGAGACCCCGGTGGACCCGGTGGATCGCGTGCTCGCGCGTGCGGACGCGCACTCCGGTGTGCGCGTGTTCGGTGCGGCCCAGGCGCTGCAGGACGAGACCACGGTGACCCGTGCCGACTCCGACGGCGCCCAATGGGACCGCGAGGAGCGCGCCGCTCTGCGCCGCGTGCCCGGTCTGTCCACCGAGCTCGAAGACGTCACCGAGGTCGAGTACCGCCAGTTGCGCCTGGAGAACGTCGTTCTCGTCGGCGTGCACCCGCAGGGCGAGCAGACGGATGCCGAGAACTCCCTGCGCGAGCTCGCCGCCCTGGCCGAGACCGCCGGCGCCGTCGTGCTCGACGCCGTGCTGCAGCGGCGACCGCATCCCGACCCCGCGACCTACATCGGGCGTGGCAAGGCCGATGAGCTGCGCAGCATCGTCGCCGCGCTCGGCGCCGACACCGTGATCGCCGACACCGAACTCGCACCCAGCCAGCGGCGCGCACTCGAGGACGTCGTGAAGGTCAAGGTCATCGACCGCACCACCGTCATCCTCGATATCTTCAGCCAGCACGCCAAGAGCCGCGAGGGCAAGGCCCAGGTCGAGCTCGCCCAGCTCGAGTACCTCCTCCCGCGTCTGCGCGGCTGGGGTGACTCGATGAGCCGTCAGGCCGGTGGCCAGGTCGGCGCGGGCGGTGCGGGCATGGGTTCGCGCGGACCCGGTGAGACGAAGATCGAACTCGATCGTCGCCGCATCCGCACGAAGATGGCGATCCTGCGCCGCCAGATCCGCGATTACGGCCCCGCCCGCGAGGCCAAGCGGGCCGAGCGCAAGCGCAACACGATCCCGTCCGTCGCGATCGCCGGATACACCAACGCGGGCAAGTCGAGCCTGCTGAACCGCCTCACCAGCGCCGGCGTGCTCGTCGAGAACGCCCTGTTCGCGACCCTGGACGCCACCGTGCGCCGGGCCGAGGCATCCGATGGCCGCGTGTACACGCTCACCGACACCGTCGGCTTCGTGCGCAATCTGCCGCACCAACTCGTCGAGGCGTTCCGTTCGACGCTCGAAGAGGTCGCCGACGCCGATGTCATCGTGCACGTCGTCGATGCCGCGCACCCGGATCCGGCGGCTCAGCTGCAGACGGTCCGCGATGTGATGGGCGACGTCGGCGCGCGCGACATCCCCGAGCTGGTGGTCTTCAACAAGGCCGACCTGGTCGACGACGACACGCGGCTGGTGCTGCGCGGACTCGAGCCGAAGGCGCTGTTCGCGTCGTCGCGCAGTGGCGAGGGCATCGACGAGTTGCGTGCTGCCATCGAGGCCGCCCTGCCGCTGCCTGCCGTCGAAGTCCGCGCCATCGTTCCGTACGACCGGGGCGACCTGGTCTCGGCCGCCCACGGGTCCGGACACATCGTGTCGCAGACGCACGAGGCCGAGGGCACCGCGCTGCACGCGTTCGTGTCCGAGCGCCTCGCCGCGGAACTCGCCCCTTATCGCGTCTAGGCGCCCGGCTCAGTCGAGCGCGAGCCTCGGCACGTCCAGGGGCTCGAACCCGAGTACCTGACCCAGGAAGCTCAGCTCGGCCTCCAGCGCCGCGATGACCGTCTCGGGCCGGCGGAAGCCGTGCGACTCGCCCGCGAACGCCAGGTACGCGTGCGGGATGCCGCGCGAGGCGAGCGCGTCGCGGACGGCCTCGGACTGCGCCGGCGGCACCACGGGGTCGTCGAGGCCCTGCTCGATCAGCATCGGGGTCGTGAAGCGGTCCAGGTGCGACAGTGGTGAGCGGTCGAGGTAGACCGCCTCCGCCTCGGGGAGGGGCCCGACGAGCCCGTCCAGGTACCGCGCCTCGAAGTCGTGCGTATCGGCGGCAAGGGCTCGCAGGTCGGCCACGCCGTAACGGCTGATCCCCGCGGCGAAGCGATCGCTGGCGGTGAGGGCGCACAGCACCGTCCAGCCGCCGGCGGAGCCGCCGCGGATCGCGAGGCGGGCACCGTCGGCGAGCCCGGCATCGGCGAGCCCGGAGGCTGCGGCGATCACGTCGTCGCGGTCGACGATGCCCCACTGACCGTTGAGCCGCTCGCGATACTCGCGGCCGTAGCCGGTGGATCCGCCGTAGTTCACATCCAGCACGCCGATGCCCCGGCTCGTGAAGTACGCGATGTCGACGGATGCCTCGCCCGCGCGGTGTGCGGTCGGCCCGCCGTGCACGAGCACGAGGTACGGCGGAGCCGCGTCGGCGGGGCCGGTCACGTCCGGATTCGTCGGTGGGTACGCGAACGCGTGCACGGCTCCGTGCTGGCCATCGACGGTGATCGACTGCGCCACCGGCAGCCAGGCTGGGGCCGGGGACTCGTCCACCGCGCTGCGCACCAGGCGCGGTGCCGGGTCGGTGGCGTCGAGGTCGAGCTCCCACAGGCCGCCGAGCGTGGTCGCCCCGGCGCCGGCGAACAGCACGCGGCTTCCGCGCACGTCGGTGAACAGCACGCGCGCGGTCACCGGTGAGGGGATCTCCCGCGCCGAGCCGTCCGGCTGCTGCAGCCAGAGCGAGTCCGAACCGTTGGTGCGGACGGAGACGATCCGGCCGCCCGGCAGCGGGACGTACCAGCGGATGCCGAGGTTCCACAGTCCGCCGCCCGTGTCGGCGTCGACCGGGGCGATCGCCTCCGGCGAGCTCATCCCGTCGAAGCCCACGCGGTGCAGATTCCAGCGGCCACCGGAATCCGTGACATAGAGCAGTTCTGGCCCCGGGGTGACCTCCGGAGTCGCGTACCGCCGGACCCCGGGGACCCATTCGGGCTGCAGGACCGATTGCGGCGCTTCACCCGGGTTGCCCACTTCCGTCGTCCAGCCGGCGACGCGACCGTCGACGAGTTCTCCCACGCGCAGTTTCGTGGCCTCCCACGGCATGTTCGGGTGGTTCCACGCGATCCACGCCAGCCGCGCGCCGTCGGGCGAGACACGCGGATACGCCACGAAGTCGCTGCCCGCCACGACCGACACGATCGCAGCGGCGTCCTCAGCCGCGGATCCGTCGACCGGAACGGTGACGATGTCGCGCTGCGGCATCCGTCCTTCGATGTCCGTTTCGCGCACGGCCAGCACGCGGTCGCCCCACATCACGAGATCCGCGAACCGCATGCCGCCTTCAGCCGGTGTCAGCGGCCGCGGTGCACCACCCGGCACCATCGTCCAGAGGCGCTGGTCCGAGCTCTCCACGAAGTAGAGCACGCCGTCCGCGACGGTCCACGCGCCGCCGCCGTACTCGTGCACGCGCGAGCGCACGTCCCACGGCGCGGGCAGGAGCGTCTCGGGCTCGGCTCCGGATGCCGCGGCGCGGCGCACCGCGGATCGACCGCGCTCGGACGGCATCCGCTCCAGCCACCAGATCTCGTCGCCGACGTAGCGGCCGCCCTCGACGGGGTGGGCCCCGGCGGCGACATCGCGCGCGGAGATCGGGGAAGGCCAGGCGCCGTAGGGGAGCGTTTCGGTCATGCCTCCACCGTACGGGTGCGGACCGGCCTGAGCGTCAACGCTTAGGGGGACGCTTCCCCGTCGTCGGCGGTGCGTCCGCAACGGGCGCATCATCGACGACGGTGACGGCATCCACGCCCACCGAGACCAGCTCGTCCTCCTCGGGCGCGGCGGCGTCGACAGCGGCTTCGGCGTCGGCCTCGGTCTCGACCACGAGCGCCGGGTCACGCTGCAGCAGCTCGACGATGAACCAGACGACCAGACCCAGGATGACGGTCAGCAGGATGTCGCCGATCGAAAGTGGCCGCAGTGCGAACAGCAGCAGCACCGTCAGCGCGAGGATGATCAGCCGCACGAGCGTGCGCTGCGCGTGCAGCCACGCTCCGAAGCGGCCGGTGTTCAAGCCGCGGCGCTGCAGTCCCGTGCGGGCGCTCGTGGTGAGCGAGCCGGTGAAGGAGCGCACGCGTGCGGCGGGAGCCCACCGCCCGGCGAGCCACGCGGTGATGCCGATGACGAGGCCCAGGAACGTCAGGACGATCGCGGTGTCGCGCATGGCGCCCACCACGGCGTAGAAGATCGTGTCGAGGGTGGCGGCGGGAATGCCGAGCGATCCGGCGCTCAGGCCCAGGACGACGCTCGCCCCGCTGAGTCCGGCGGCGAGCACCCCGGCGCCCACGAAGATCGCGACGCCCGTGCCGAGCACCGCTGTGGAGCGGCGACGGGCCAGGAGGATGCCGAGGGCGAAGAGCGCCAGCGAGATGACCGGCAGCCACCAGCCGAGCGTCACCGCGAGCTGGTAAATGGTGCCCACCAGCAGGAGCGCATCGGACTGCACGAGCACGATGGTGCGGTCGATGGCCGGGATCGAGGCGGCGAAGCCGAACCCCTGGTCGACCATCGTGGTCTTGAGCTCTTCGACGATCGGCCCGAGGTTGATGCCGAGGGCGCCCTGGCTGTCGACACTGACGGCCGCCGACTCGTCGTTGGTGGCGACCGCGACGAGGGCGCGATGGCTGGCCAGAAGCGAGCGCTGCCACACCGCGGAGAAGGCATCGGACTCGACGACGCGCGTGATCGACGAGTCGACGAGGTTCTGGAGTCCTGCCGCCGCCGGGACACGCATCAGATCGATTGCGCTCTGGGCCCGGGGCGGAAGATCGAGAGTCGCGAGCCCATCGAACAGATCGTTGGTGAAGGACGGGATGTCGAGGGCTTCGTCGACGGCGGTGGAGGTCTGGTCGATGATCAGCTGCTGCACGCCGGCGTCGTCGACGAGAGGTGCGAAGGTCTGGACGAACGACTCCTCGCTGACCAGCTCCGTGCGTGCCCACGCAGCCACGATCGAGACGGGCACCAGGATGCCGGCGACGGTGATGCATAAGGCCGAGAGCGCCCCCCGCCACCAGTTCGCACGTCGAGGGGACGGAGGCGCGACCTCATCCGGCTCCGGGGCGGGCGCGGTGACCGCCCGCAGCGCCTCGTTCTCGGCGCGCAGCCGATCGATTTCGGCACGAAGTTCAGCGGCATCCATGGACATGGCGGTCCCCTTCGAGTGATGTGTCGTCACACTATCGCTCGGGCCGGTCACGCCGGAAGAAGCGCCTAGACGGCGCGCAGCACTGCCACGACCTTGCCCAGCACCGTGGCGTGGTCGCCGAGGATCGGTTCGAAGGCCGAGTTTCGCGGCAGCAGCCAGGTGTGGCCGTCACGACGACGGAACGTCTTGACCGTGGCCTCGCCGTCGAGCATCGCCGCGACGATGTCGCCGTTCTCGGCGGTGGACTGCGATCGGATGACGACCCAGTCGCCGTCGCAGATGGCCGCGTCGATCATCGATTCGCCGACGATCTTGAGCATGAAGAGGTCGCCCTTGCCGACGAGCTGGCGGGGGAGCGGGAAGATCTCCTCCACTTGCTGCTCGGCCGTGATCGGCACACCGGCGGAGATGCGTCCCACCAGCGGCACCAGGGCGGCGTCGCCGACGGCGGGTGCGCTGTCGGCGGGGTTCTCGGTCGAGGTACCGGGCAGGTCGATGAGCACTTCCATCGCGCGGGTCTTGCCCGGGTCGCGCCGCAGGTAGCCGCTCAGCTCGAGCTGGTTCAGCTGGTGCGTGACGCTGGAGAGCGACTTCAGGTCGACCGCGTCGCCGATCTCGCGCATGCTCGGCGGATAGCCGTGGCGTGCGATCGAGCGCTGGATCACCTCGAGGATGGCCATCTGCTTGTCGCTCAGGCTCTTGCGTCGGCGGGTCTGCGGCCGTTCGCGCCCACCCAACCCAGACGTCGTCTCGGTCATCATCCTGCTCCTGTCTGAAGGGCCGTGCGGAGGACCCGTCTTCGAATGTCGGAGCCCCGTGGTGGGGTGTTCACATCGAAACCGTATCCGGTTCGAGCCGACTTCGTCGGCAACTTGTTCGCGTGTCGTGTTCGAAGAATCCGGCTCCGAACATCCACTTGACATCCTAAAACTTCGAAGATAACTTCGGAATAGAGATTCGCACCCGCTCCTCCCGGCCGAGGTGCGGATGCGAATCTCTCCCCACCTAGGAGGAGCCATGACCGCCATCGGAATCGCGAACCACGTCGCCGTTCGACCCGTCACCGGCAGCGCGACGCGCCTGCGCATCACGGTGCGCGGTCGTCGCGTGCTTGCAGCGGTCACAGCGTTTCCGGTCATCGTCGCCCTTGCCGCGGCGATCATCGGCGGCGGTGTCGCGGTCGCCTCGCGTGACGCGGGCGCACCCGCGGGTTCCTTCGAGACCGTCACGGTCATGTCCGGCGACTCGCTCTGGTCGATCGCACTGTCGGTGGCGCCGAACGCAGACCCGCGTGACGTGGTCTCCGCGATCGAACGACTCAACGCACTCGACGGCGCGACGCTCGCCGCCGGTCAGAAGCTCGCGATCCCCGCCGAGTACACCGCCGGTCACTGAGCGGCCGACGCGGTACGCGCACGGCTCTACGATGGGACAGGTGAGTGCCCGTCTCGAAGACCTCCCTCTGCGTGCCGATCTGCGCGGGTTGACGCCCTACGGCGCCCCGCAGGCCCCGCTGCCCGTCGCCCTCAATGTGAACGAGAACACGCATCCCGTTCCCGAAGAGGTCGCCGACGACATCCTGGATGCCGTGGCTCTCGCCCTGCGCGATGTGAACCGATATCCCGACCGCGAGTTCACCTCGCTGCGTGAGGGCTTCGCGGACTACCTGGGGCACGGGCTCACGCGTGAGCAGATCTGGGCCGGCAACGGTTCGAACGAGGTGCTGCAGCACCTGCTGCAGGCATTCGGCGGGCCCGGGCGCACCGCCTTCGGCTTCGCTCCGACGTACTCGATGTACCCGCTCATCACTCAGGGCACCGGCGCGTCCTGGATCGCCGGGACGCGCGGCCACGACTTCACGCTGACGGCACAGGATGCCGCATCCCAGGTCGCCGACGCGGCACCGGACGTCGTCTTCCTCTGCGCGCCGAACAACCCCACGGGCACGCCGCTGCGGCTCGATGTGATCGAGGCCGTCTACGACGCGACCGACGGCATCGTCATCGTGGATGAGGCGTACCAGGAGTTCGCACCGCGGGACGAGCGCTCCGCGCTGACGCTGCTGCCCGACCGTGAGCGCCTCGTGGTGTCGCGCACGATGAGCAAGGCGTTCGCGTTCGCCGGCGCACGCGTCGGATACCTCGCTGCGGACCCCGCGGTCATCGACGCGCTGCGGCTGGTGCGGCTGCCGTACCACCTCAGCGCGCTCACCCAGGCGGCCGCGACGGCCGCCCTGCGTCACGCCGACACGATGCTGCGCACGGTCGACGACATCGTCCTGCAGCGCGAGCGCATCGCCGCGACGGTGGCGGCCCTCGGCTACGAACCGTACGAATCGTGGACGAACTTCCTTCTCTTCGGCGGCGTCGCCGACCCGGCCGCGACGTGGCGCGCGCTATACGACCGCGGTGTGCTCATCCGGGACGTCGGTATCCCCGGCCACCTCCGCGTCACCGCGGGTACGGAGGCGGAGACCACCGCGTTCCTGGACGCGCTGGCCTCGATAGACTCGGCCTCATGACCCGCCCCACCGAGCACCGTACGGCGTCGCTGCGCCGCGCGACGAGTGAGTCCACGGTCGAGCTGTCGCTCGACCT
The DNA here is from genome assembly GCF_001427525.1 of Microbacterium sp. Root61. Taxonomy (NCBI): domain Bacteria; kingdom Bacillati; phylum Actinomycetota; class Actinomycetes; order Micrococcales; family Microbacteriaceae; genus Microbacterium; species Microbacterium sp. Root61. The sequence goes on from NZ_LMGU01000002.1 coordinate 481,316, forward strand.
CGACGGCACCGGCGTGAGCCACATCGACACGACGGTCCCGTTCTTCGACCACATGCTCACGGCGTTCGCCAAGCACTCGCTGACAGACCTCACGGTGCGGGCGTCCGGGGACACCGACATCGACGCGCACCACACGGTGGAAGACATCTCGATCGTGCTCGGCCAGGCGATCCGCGAAGCACTCGGCGACAAGTCCGGCATCTCCCGCTACGGCGACGCCCTGGTGCCGCTGGATGAGGCGCTCGCGCAGGCGGTCGTCGACATCAGCGGTCGTCCCTACCTCGTGCACGAGGGGGAGCCCGTCGGCTTCGAGCACCACCTGATCGGCGGGCACTTCACCGGTTCGCTGGTGCGGCACACGTTCGAGGCCATCGCGTTCAACGCCGGCCTCACGGTGCACGTCCGCGTCCTGTCCGGCCGCGACCCGCACCACATCGCCGAGGCGGAGTACAAGGCGTTCGCCCGTGCGTTCCGCCAGGCCAAGGCCCTCGATCCCCTCGTGGAGGGAATCCCGAGCACGAAGGGCGCTCTGTGACCCGCACGCCGCTCGTCGCGGTCCTGGACTACGGATCGGGAAACGTGCACTCCGCCGTCAAGGCATTGACGGCGGCCGGGGCTGACGCGCGACTCACGAAGGACCGTGGTCTGGTCGCCGAGGCCGACGGGCTCGTCGTACCCGGTGTCGGCGCTTTCCGCGCGGTCATGGACGCCCTGCGCGCCAGCCGCGGGGATGAACTCATCGGCCGGCGTCTCGCCGGCGGACGGCCTGTGCTGGGCATCTGCGTCGGCATGCAGGTGCTGTTCGAGCTCGGCGTCGAGCGCGGCGTGGACACGGAAGGCATGGGGGAGTGGCCCGGTGTGGTCACTGAGCTCGATGCGCCCGTGCTGCCGCACATGGGCTGGAACACCGTGCAGCCCGGCGAAGGGTCGCGACTCTTCCACGGCCTCGAGGACGAGCGGTTCTACTTCGTGCACTCGTTCGGCGTGCAGAAGTGGGTCATGGACGTCCAGCCGCAGTATCGGCAGCCGATCCTGACCTGGTGCGACTACGGTGCGTCCCCCTTCCTGGCCGCGGTCGAGAACGGCCCGCTGTCGGCGACACAGTTCCACCCGGAGAAGTCCGGCGACGCCGGCATCAAGCTCCTGTCCAACTGGATCGGCGGGCTCAGCGCGACTACGCTCTGACCTCGTGCCGTCCGCGGGTGAGTGATCTCCCCGCCGCCATACCCCGCCTACCCCCATTGGGAGCCATGAACGATTTCGCGTCCACCCCCGAGTTGATCCTCCTTCCTGCCGTCGATGTCGCCGACGGCAAGGCCGTCCGCCTCACGCAGGGCGCGGCGGGTACCGAGACGAGCTACGGCGACCCCGTCGACGCAGCGCTGGAATGGGCGCGCCAGGGCGCGCAGTGGATCCACCTCGTCGACCTCGACGCCGCCTTCGGCCGCGGCAACAACACCGCCGTGCTCCGCAAGGCGATCAAGGCCGTCCGCGGTGTGCAGGTGGAGCTCTCCGGCGGCATCCGCGACGACGCCTCGCTCGAGGCCGCGCTCGAGAGCGGCGCCACGCGCGTCAACCTCGGCACCGCGGCGCTGGAGAACCCGGAGTGGGCCGCCAACGTGATCGGCCGGTACGGCGACGCGATCGCCGTCGGGCTCGACGTGCGCGGCACGACGCTCGCCGCACGCGGCTGGACCCGCGACGGCGGCGACCTGTGGACCGTCCTGCAGCGACTCGAGGCCGCCGGCTGCACCCGCTACGTCGTGACGGACGTCACGAAGGACGGCACGCTGCAGGGTCCGAACATCGAACTGCTGCGCGAGATGGTCACGCGCACCCCCAAGCCGGTCGTCGCCTCCGGCGGGATCTCCAGCCTGGATGACATCGCCGCACTGCGCGAGCTCGTGCCGCTCGGTGTCGAGGGCGCGATCGTCGGCAAGGCCCTGTACGCCGGCGCGTTCACGCTCGCCGAGGCGCTCGATGTCGCAGGCGGCTGATCAGCCCGGTCACTCCGACCACGGGCACACGCACGCGGATTCCGCGGGCGTGCCCTGGGAAGGGCGGCGGTTCGAGCCCAACCCGCACTCCGGGGATGACGGCTCGGCCGACCCGGCGCTGCTGCGCGCCCTGATCGCGTTCCACGCCGGGCAGGGCAGTCCCGTCGCGGTGATCGACGCGTATCGCACGGCACGCCTGCTGATCCCGCTCGTCGCCGAGAAGGGCGACGAAGGCATCGGCGCGCACGGGCTCGTCGTCGACAAGACGCAGGAGCTGTCGATCGTCACGGTCGCCGCTCCGGACGGCCGGCGCGTGCTGCCCGTGTTCACGTCCGTCGCGGCTCTGTCGCGATGGGATGCCGCGGCTCGGCCGGTGCCGGCCGACGGTGTGCGCACGGCGCTGGCCGCCGCAGCCGATGACACCGACCTCATCGTGGTGGACCCCACGTCCGACACCGAGTTCGTCATCCGCCGCCCCGCCGTGTGGGCGATCGCGCAGGGGCACGCGTGGGAGCCCGCGGTCACCTCGGTCGAGGTGTTCACCGGATTGCAGGAGAGCGTCGCCGGTGAGCTCGCCGTGCTCGACCTGTCGGTCGAGGCGGGCGACCCGTCCGGACGCCTCCGCGGCCCGGAGCTCGTCGTGCTGCTCGAACTCATCCACGGCCTGGACCAGGCGGAACTCGACGCTGTGCTGGCGCGCCTGGCGCGGCGCTGGGCGGCGGACAACCGCATCGCCGTACTGGTGGACTCCCTCACCGTCAAGCTGATTCAGTCGGTCTGACCGCATCGTGCCGGCCCTTGCGGCCGGCGACCCGGAGCGGAAGGATCGCCGCAGGGGTGCCTCGATGGCTGACGACGGCGAATACGGCGCGGCTCTGGATGCCGCGCACCGGCACGCCCGCGCGTGGCTCGACTCGGTGGGCGAGCGCCCGATCCGCCCCGAGGTCGATGTGGACGGTGTCCTCGCACGCCTCGATCGGCGCTGGCGCGATGAGGGCGCCGACCCCGCCGCCGTCATCGACGAGCTCGCCGAGGCGATCGGTCCCGGGCTCATGGCGATGGGCTCGCCGCGCTTCTACGGCTTCGTGATCGGCGGGGCCTATCCGGCGGCGCTGGCCGCCGACTGGCTGGTGTCGTCGTGGGACCAAAACACCGGGTCCCGGCAGCCGACACCGGGAACCTCCGCGGTCGAGGAGGTGGCGGCCGCCTGGCTGCTGCACGCGCTCGACCTGCCCCGCGAGAGCGGTGTCGGCTTCGTGACGGGGGCGACCAGCGCCAATCTCGCGTGCCTGCTCGCCGCCCGCGACGCGGTGCTGCGGGCTCGCGGCCACGACCCGGAGCGCGGGATCCAGGGCGGCCCGCCGATTCTGTTCCTCGCCGGTGATGCCGTGCACACCTCGGTCGTGCTGGCCGGACGGATGAGCGGGCTCGGCGCGCCGATGACGGTCGGCGCCGACGAGCAGGGGCGCATCGACGTGGCCGGGCTCGCCCGTGCCCTTGCCGCGCACGACGGGCCGGCGATCGTGGCGCTGCAGGCGGGCGACGTGCATTCCGGGGCGTTCGACGACTTCGTCGGCGCGATCGAGGTCGCCCGCGCCGCCGACGCGTGGGTGCACGTCGACGGAGCATTCGGGCTGTGGGCGGCGGCGAGTCCGCGACTGCATCATCTCGTCGCGGGGATGTCTGCGGCCGACTCCTGGGCGACAGACGCGCACAAGACCCTCAACGTGCCGTACGACTGCGGCGTGGCGATCGTCCGGGACGAGGCGGCCATGACGGCCGCGCTCGGGGCGCACGCCGCCTATCTGCCGGCGGTCGGGAGTATCTCCGAGCCCTACGACCGCACTCCGGAGCTGTCGCGCCGCGCGCGGGGCGTGACCGTGTGGGCGGCGCTCCGATCGCTCGGGGCCACCGGTGTCGCAGGTCTGGTCGACGGACTGGTCGAGGCGGCCGCGGGGCTGGCGGACGGCTTCCGCGGTATCCCGGGGATGACGGTGCTCAACGATGTCGTCTTCACCCAGGTGTGCCTGGCGGGACCGGATGACGCGACCACGGCCGCGCTGGGGGAGTGGCTGCGCGCCGAGGGCACCGTGTGGGCATCGTCGTCCGCCTGGCGCGGGCGCACGATCATCCGCTTCGCCGTCAGCAACCGCGGGACCGACGCCGAGGCGGTGCGGCGCACCGTCGACGCCGTCGCCCGCGGTGCCGCGGCGGTGGGTATCCGGGCTAGTTGACCGGACCCGTCCACTTCTCGCCCGGGCCCTTGCCGATCGGGTCGGGGATGACCGATGCTTCGCGGAAGGCGAGCTGCAGCGAGCGGAGGCCGTCGCGCAGCGAGCGGGCGTGCATGTCGCTGATCTCCGGCGCTCCGGCCGTGATGAGTCCGGCGAGGGCGTTGATGAGCTTGCGCGCCTCGTCCAGATCCATCTGGGTCGCCGGGTCGTCGGCGAGGCCGACCTTGACGGCGGAGGCGCTCATCAGGTGCACCGCGGCGGTCGTGATGACCTCGACGGCGGGCACATCGGCGATGTCGCGCGTGGCCGAGGATGCCGCGCGCTCCTGCTCCTCCCAGCGGGCCTGGCGTGCGTCATCCACAGCCGTCCCTTCCTCCGGAAGCTGGCCGTCGGTGTCCCGAATCGTGTTCACGTGGTTCTCTCTGCTAAACTGATGCGGTCTTCGGGGTGTTGTGCCCCGGATCGAAAGAGGATTACATCCCACCCGCGCTTGCCGTTCCAGGCTACCGGGTCACGCACTCCGCCCCGTCCGCTTCGGACGGGGTTGCCCATGATGGGTCTGGGTGCAGAGCCGGCGCTCGCGCTGAGCCGGGTGGAATGACTCCTCTTCCGCCCGCGACGCATTCCGTGTCGTGGTGGTCACCACCCGCACGAAGAGGAGTTCCGCATCAGCGATCCCCGCACCAATGACCGCATCCGCGTTCCCGAGGTCCGCCTCGTGGGACCCGCGGGTGAGCAGGTCGGCGTCGTCCGCATCGAGGTGGCGCTGCGCCTGGCTCAGGAGGCTGAACTCGACCTGGTCGAGGTCGCCCCCAACTCGAAGCCTCCTGTGGTCAAGATCATGGACTACGGGAAGTTCAAGTACGAAGCTGCGCAGAAGGCCAAGGAAGCGCGACGCAACCAGGCGAACACCGTCCTCAAAGAGGTCCGGTTCCGTCTGAAGATCGAGCCGCACGACTACATGACCAAGCTCAAGCGTGCCGAGGGCTTCCTGCAGTCGGGCGACAAGGTCAAGGCGATGATCCTGTTCCGTGGTCGCGAGCAGTCGCGCCCCGAGCAGGGTGTGCGACTCCTGCGCAAGTTCGCCGAGGACGTCGCCGAGTTCGGCACCGTCGAGTCGAATCCGATGATCGACGGTCGCAACATGGTCATGGTGGTCGCCCCGCACAAGAACAAGTCCGAGGTCAAGACGGAGCAGAACGCCCAGCGCGCTGCCAACCGCGAAGCGGCCCGCGGGTCGCGTCCGGGCGGTGCCGGCGAGGCATCCGACGACGACACGGACACGCCGGACTCGACCGAAGCCGAGTAAGGCCCCACAGACTCCCGCTACGCGGGATGAACAACCAAGCCCCCCGGGGCACATCAACGAAGGAACAGGCAGATGCCGAAGCAGAAGACCCACTCGGGTGCCAAGAAGCGCTTCAAGGTCACCGGGAGCGGCAAGCTCATGAAGCAGCAGGCCGGAATGCGCCACAACCTCGAGGGCAAGTCCAGCCGTCGCACGCGTCGCCTCAACCAGGAGAAGGTCCTGGCCCCCGGTGATGTCAAGCAGGCCAAGAAGCTCCTCGGCCGCTGACGCGGACCGACGCAAGTTAGGAATAAGAAGACATGGCTAGAGTCAAGCGGGCCGTAAACGCCCACAAAAAGCGTCGCGTCATCCTCGAGCGCGCCTCCGGGTACCGCGGACAGCGTTCGCGTCTGTACCGGAAGGCCAAGGAGCAGGTCACCCACTCCCTCGTCTACGCGTACCGTGACCGTCGCAAGCGCAAAGGCGACTTCCGTCGTCTGTGGATCCAGCGCATCAACGCTGCGAGCCGCCAGAACGGCCTCACGTACAACCGCTTCATCCAGGGCCTCGGCCTCGCGGGTGTCCAGGTCGACCGTCGCATGCTCGCCGAGCTCGCGGTTCACGAGCCGGCGACCTTCGCGTCGCTCGTCGCGACCGCCAAGGCAGCACTGCCCAGCGACGTGAACGCAGCCAAGACCGCGTAATCCGTTTCTGCAGAAAGGGCGTCCACCTCAGGGTGGGCGCCCTTTCGCGTACCCGGCCCACCCGGGATACCGGATTCCGTGCGGCGCGCCCGTAGACTGGATCCGTGCTCGAGAACCCGCGGTCGCCGCGCGTGCGTGCCGTTGCGAAACTGACCAAGCGCAGCGCCCGTGAAGAGACCGGTCTGTTCCTCCTCGAAGGCCCGCAGGCCGCTCGGGAGGTGCTCGCGCATCGCCCGCACACTCTCGTCGAGCTGTACGCCACGCCGTCCGCGCTGGAGCGTCACACCGACGTCCGCGACGCGGCACGGGATGCCGACATCGAGGTCGTGTTCACGACCGAGGCCGTCCTCGCCGCGATGGCCGACACCGTCACGCCACAGGGCATCGTCGCCGTCGCCCGGCAGTCGCCGACCTCCGTGCGCGACGTGTTCGCCGCCTCGCCCCGCCTCGTCGCGATCTGCGAAGAGGTGCGCGATCCGGGCAACCTCGGCACGATCATCCGAGCCGCGGATGCCGCGGGCGCGGACGCCGTCGTCCTGACCGGCCGCACCGTCGATCCGTACAACCCCAAGGTCGTGCGTGCCACCACCGGATCGCTCTTCCACCTCCCGGTCGCCGTCGGCGTCGAGCTGCCGACCGTCATCGAACTGGCGCGCAGCGCAGGCATGCGCGTGATCGCTGCCGACGTCGGAGGCGATGACTTCCTCGCCTCGCGCTCACTGCTGTCGGAGCCCACCGCGTGGTTGTTCGGCAACGAGGCGCGGGGCCTCGACGAGGCATCCCTCGCCCTCGCCGACAGGTCGCTCCGCCTGCCCATCTACGGCAGCGCGGAGTCGCTGAACCTCGCCACCGCGGCGAGCGTCTGCCTCTACGAGACCGCCTTCGCTCAGCGCGCGTAAGCCCACGCCTGCTCGATTCCGGTCCTGTTACAGTCCGGTAAAGCTCGCCGCAAGGGGCTCCCCGTGACGCGGCCCGTCCCCCTAGGGTGGGGACATGGCGACACCGGAGACACCATCGACCGCGCCGAAGACCTCGAACATCAGCGTCCGACGCGGTGAGCCGCTCGTCGTCATCGAACACGTCGACAAGCACTTCGGCGACTTGCACGTCCTCAAGGACATCAACACCGTCGTGAGCCGCGGCGAGGTCGTCGTCGTGATCGGTCCGTCCGGTTCCGGGAAGTCCACGCTGTGTCGCGCGATCAACCGGCTCGAGACCATCGACTCGGGCAAGATCGCCATCGACGGCGTACCGCTCCCGGAGGAGGGGAAGGCGCTGGCCACCCTCCGCGCCGATGTGGGCATGGTCTTCCAGTCGTTCAACCTTTTCGCGCACAAGACGGTGCTCGAGAACGTCACCCTCGGCCCGATCAAGGTGCGCAAGCTCTCGCGCAAGGCGGCCGAGGAGAAGGCGATGGCGCTGCTGGATCGCGTCGGCGTCGCCAACCAGGCCAAGAAGATGCCTGCACAGCTCTCCGGCGGCCAGCAGCAGCGCGTCGCGATCGCTCGCTCGCTCGCGATGGACCCGAAGCTGATCCTCATGGACGAGCCGACCAGCGCGCTCGACCCCGAGATGATCAACGAGGTCCTCGACGTCATGATCGGTCTCGCGGCCGACGGCATGACGATGATCGTCGTCACCCACGAGATGGGCTTCGCGCGCAAGGCCGCCGACCGGGTGCTGTTCATGGCCGACGGCGCAATCGTCGAAGAGGCCACCCCCGACCAGTTCTTCACCAATCCTCAGAGCGAGAGGGCCAAAGACTTCCTGTCGAAGATCCTCGACCACTGACACCATGCCTCGGCCGCCGTACCGCGGTCAGGACCACGCAGGGGCAGGCACAACCAGCCCCTCCACAGCAAAGGACAGGTACGACATGAAGAAGACACGACTCAGTCTGCTCGCGGTGGCCGCAGCCGGAGCGCTCCTGCTCTCGGGATGCGCCACAGGCGGCGACGCCGGCGGCGGCGGAGAGACCACCACGCCGGAGCCGGCTCCCACTTTCGCCGCGGGCAGCACGATGGAGAAGCTCGCCGATGCGGGCAAGATCACGATCGGCACGAAGTTCGACCAGCCGCTGTTCGGCCTCAAGGGTCCGAACGGTCCAGAGGGCTTCGACGTCGAAATCGGCAAGATCATCGCGTCCGAGCTGGGCATCCCCGAAGACGGCATCACCTGGACCGAGGCGGTCTCCGCCAACCGCGAGCCGTTCATCGAGAACGGCGAGGTCGACATCGTCATCGCGACCTACACGATCAACGACAAGCGCAAGGAGGTCGTCTCCTTCGCGGGCCCGTACTACATGGCCGGTCAGTCGATTCTGGTGCTCGCCGACAACGACGACATCAAGTCCGAAGACGACCTGGTGGGGCAGCCCGTCTGCTCGGTGACCGGGTCTACGCCCGCGGCCAACCTGGAAGCGCTGGGTGCCGAGGTCCTGCTGACGGACACGTACTCGAACTGCCTCGAGCCGCTGCGCAACGGATCCGTCGTCGCCGTCTCGACCGACAACGTCATCCTCGCCGGCCTGGCCGCGCAGAACGAGGGAGAGTTCAAGGTCGTGGGCGAGCCGTTCACCGAGGAGCCGTACGGCATCGGTCTCGCGCTCGATGACACCGACTTCCGCATGTGGATCAACGACGTGCTGGAGAAGGCGTACGCCGACGGCCGCTACGAGGACGCGTGGGACGCGACGGCCGGCACGGTGCTGCCGTTCATCGACCCGCCGGCGGTCGACCGCTACTGATGGATCGGATGCCTCGGGCCGGCGCGCGACGCCGGTCCGGGGCATCCATCCTCACCACAACAACTACTGAGACACGAGGGGAGGCCTGATGGAACAGCTGCTGTCGTTGATGCCGGAGTTCTGGGAGGGCTTCCGTGTCACCCTGCTCCTGCTGGCGGTATCGGGGGTGGCGGCCCTCATCCTGGGCACGCTCATCGCGGCGATGCGGATCTCGCCGATCGCCTCGCTGCGGGGTTTCGCGGCGTTCTGGGTGGAGATCGCCCGAAACACGCCGCTGACCCTGGTCTTCATCTTCACCGCGTTCGTGCTGCCGATGCTCGGCGTCCGGGCGCCGTATCTGATCCTCGCGTTCGTCGCGCTGACCTACTACACGTCTCCGTTCATCGCGGAAGCACTGCGGTCTGGCATCAACGGAGTGCCGATCGGCCAAGCCGAGGCCGCGCGCAGTGTCGGACTCGGCTTCGGGCAGACGGTGACGCTGGTCGTGCTGCCACAGGCATTCCGCATGACGGTTCCGCCGCTCATCAACGTCTTCATCGCGCTGACCAAGAACACGTCGGTGGCCGGAGGCTTCTTCGTCGTCGAACTGTTCGCGACCACGCGCCAGCTCGCGAACGACAACGGCAACATCGTCCTGGAGATCCTGTTCACCGCGGCAGCCCTGTACCTGGTCATCACCGTGCCGCTCGGCTTCTTCGCCGGTCAGCTCGAGAAGCGATGGGTGGTGCGGCGATGACCGGCACGAGTGTCCTCTTCGACGCGCCGGGTCCCCGAGCGCGCCGCATCTCGCTGATCGCATCGATCGTCGCGCTGCTGCTGATCCTCGCCGGCGCATTCTGGGTCTACACGCTGCTCGCGGCCCCTCGGACGTCCGGCGGCATCTCTCTGCCGGGCATGTTCGATGCCTCGCGCTGGGACATCTTCCTCGATCCGCAAGTATGGGCGTTCATCGGACAGGGCGTCATCGCCACCCTTCAGGCTGCGGCCGTCGCGGGTGTCGGCGCCATCGTGCTGGGCATCGGACTGTCGCTGATGCGCAGCTCCACCATCGCGTGGGTGCGAATCCCGACGGCCTGGCTCATCGAGTTCCTGCGCGGCATGCCCGTGCTGCTCATGATGCTGTTCATCCTGCTGATCGCCTCGACCGGTGCGTTCTGGGCCGTCGTGATCGCCTTGATCCTCTACAACGGCACACTGATCGGCGAGATCCTGCGCGCGGGGCTCGTCGCCCTCCCGAGGGGGCAGCGCGAGGCCGCGCTGAGCGTCGGCATGCGCGAGTTCCAGTCGAAGATGCTCGTCGAGTTCCCGCAGGCTTTCCGCCAGATGCTGCCGATCATCGTCGCCCAGCTGGTGGTGCTGCTGAAGGACACCTCGCTCGGCTACATCGTCGGCTACAACGAGATCATCCGCACGAACATCAACAACCTGGGCAGCTTCTACGGCAACCGCTACCTGTTCTCGCTGTTCGTGGTGACGCTGGCCATCTACCTCGCCATCAACCTCAGCCTGTCGTGGTTCGCCCGCTGGCTCTCCCGCCGGACGGCGAGTGGCGGAACGCGTGGCCGCAAAGCCAAGGGGCCGCAGCCTCTGCTCGACCCCACCCAGGCGGTGCTGCTCGCCCAGGCGACTGCGGCAGCGAAGCAGTCCGAGAGTCAGTAGACGCACCGGGACGGCCACGCGTCGTCGGTAGACTCGACTCTCGTGTCTGACACTCCTGAAATCACGCCCGAGACGGTGGATGCCGCGGTCCAGGCGGCGCTCGCCGCCATCGCCGCGGCCGCGGATACCGCCGCCGTCAAGGCCGCACGTTCCGCACACACCGCCGAGGGATCGCCGCTGGCTCAGCTGAACGCGCAGCTGCGCTCCGTCGCCCCCGAGAACAAGGCAGAGTTCGGCAAGCTGGTCGGTCAGGCGCGTGCGCGCGTCACCCAGGCCCTCGCCGCCCGCGAAGCCGAGCTCGCCGAGGCCGAGACCGCCGCACGACTCGAGGCGGAGCGGGTGGACATCACCGCCCTCGCTTCCCGCGCGCGTGTCGGGGCGCGGCATCCGATCTCGCTCCTGCAGGAGCAGGTCGCGGACATCTTCGTCGGCATGGGGTGGGAGATCGCCGAAGGTCCCGAGCTCGAGCACGAGTGGTTCAACTTCGACGCCCTGAACTTCGACGTCGACCACCCGGCGCGCCAGATGCAGGACACGTTCTTCGTCGACCCGGTCGACCGCCACCTCGTGATGCGCACGCACACGAGCCCCGTCCAGGTGCGCTCGATGCTCGAGCGCGACCTGCCGGTCTACGTGCTGTGCCCGGGGCGGGTCTACCGCACCGACGAGTTCGACGCGACGCACCTCCCGGTCTTCACGCAGTTCGAGGGGCTCGTCATCGACAAGGGCATCACCATGGCGCACCTCAAGGGCACCCTCGACCACGCCGCCAAGGTGCTGTTCGGCCCCGAGGCAAAGACGCGCTTCCGCGCGAACTTCTTCCCCTTCACCGAGCCGTCCGCCGAGCTCGACCTGTGGCACCCGACCTTCAAGGGTGGCGCGCGCTGGATCGAGTGGGGCGGCTGCGGAATGGTCAACCCCAACGTGCTGCGCGCGGCCGGCATCGACCCCGAGGAGTACTCGGGCTTCGCGTTCGGGATGGGGATCGAGCGGACACTCATGTTCCGCAGTGATGTGCAGGACATGCGCGATATGGCCGAGGGCGATATCCGCTTCAGCGAGCAGTTCGGGATGGTGGTCTGATGCGCGTTCCGCTCTCGTGGTTGCGCGAGTACGTCGATGTGCCGGCTTCGGTGACCCCGGAGGATGTGCTGGAAGCACTCGTCCGCGTCGGGTTCGAGGAGGAGGACATCCACCGCTTCGAGCTGCAGGGTCCGATCGTCGTGGGTGAGGTGCTCGAGTTCGTCGAGGAGCCCCAGTCCAACGGCAAGACGATCCGCTGGTGCCAGGTGCAGGTCGCCCCGGATGGCGAGACCGCCGCCGACGGCGGACCCGCGGTGCACGGCGTCGTCTGCGGCGCCCGCAACTTCTTCGCCGGCGACAAGGTCGTGGTGACCTTGCCCGGCGCCGTTCTGCCCGGACCGTTCCCGATCGCTGCCCGCAAGACCTATGGCCACGTGTCGGACGGCATGATCGCCTCCGCCAAGGAGCTCGGCCTCGGCGACGAGCACAACGGCATCCTGCGTCTGGTGGAACTCGGCATCGACGCCCCCGTCGGCACGGACGCCATCGCCCTGCTGGGCCTGGACGACGTCGCCGTCGAGATCAACGTGACTCCCGACCGCGGCTACGCGCTGTCGATGCGCGGTGTCGCCCGCGAGTACTCGCACGCGACCGGTGCGGCCTTCCGCGACCCGGGCGACCGCGAGTGGGGCGACCTCCAGCACCCCGCCGGCGGCTTCGCCGTGACCGTCGATGACGCGAATCCGATCCGCGGCCGGGTCGGGGCATCCGAGTTCGCCGTCCGCATCGTGCGCGACGTCGACCCGACCAAGCCCACCCCGGCCTGGATGGTGGCGCGGCTCACGCTCGCCGGCATCCGCTCGCTCGGCATCCTGATCGACATCACCAACTACGTGATGCTCGAGCTTGGCCAGCCGATCCACGGCTACGACCTCGACAAGCTGCAGGGCGGCATCACCGTGCGTCGCGCGACGCCGGGCGAGAAGCTCGAGACGCTCGACGGCAAGGTGCGCGTCCTCGACGCGGAAGACCTGCTGATCACCGACGAATCGGGCCCGATCGGGCTCGCCGGCGTCATGGGCGGCGGCACCACCGAGATGACCGACGCGACCCGCAATGTGCTCATCGAAGCGGCGATCTTCGACACCGTGTCGATCGCACGCACGGCCCGCCGGCACAAGCTGCCCTCCGAGGCATCCCGCCGGTTCGAGCGCGGCGTCGACCCGCTCATCCCGTTCGTCGCCGCACGCCGCGTCGCCGACCTGATGGTGGAGTACGCGGGCGGCACGCTGGACACCGAGGTGGGCGGCGCGCTGTTCGCCACCGTCGAGATCGCCGGGATCGACCTGCCTCGCGGCTTCGTCGAGGGGCTGATCGGCGTCGACTACACGACCGAAGAGATCGTCGCGGCGCTCGAGCTGATCGGCTGCGAGGTGTACGACACCGGCGAGCACTGGTCGGTGCATCCGCCGTCGTGGCGTCCCGACCTCACCGACAAGTGGACGCTCGCCGAGGAGGTCGCCCGCATCGAGGGCTACGACCGCATCCCGTCGATCCTGCCCACGCCGCCGTCGGGTCGCGGGCTGACCCTCGCGCAGCAGGGCCGACGCCGTGTCTCCAACGCGCTCGCCGCGGCCGGGTACATCGAGACCCCGACGTTCCCGTTCACGACCGAGGCGGCCAACGACCTGCACGCGACGGTCTCGGGAGAGCACGTGCCGAGCGTCAAGCTCGCCAACCCGCTCGATGGGCAGTCGCCGTTCCTGCGTCGCACGCTCGTGCCCGGGCTGATCGATGTCGCGCACCGCAACCTGTCGCGCGGCTTCACCGATCTCGCCCTCTTCCAGACCGGCTCCGTGTTCCTCCCCGAGCCGGGTGTCACCTACGGCACCGACTTCGTCCCGCCTCTCGCGGTGCGACCGGATGCCGCGACGCTGGCCGCGCTGGATGACTCGATCCCGCCGCAGCACCGTCATGTCGCCGTGCTGCTGGCCGGCAACGTCAGCGCGAAGCAGCCCGGTCATCCCGCGGTTCCGGTGGAGTTGGGCGATGCGCTCGACGCCGTGCGGACGATCGCGTCGGCCGCAGGTGTCGCGGTCGAGGTCGCCCAGACGCAGCGCGCCGCGCTGCACCCTGGCCGCGCCGGGGTGCTCACGGTCGAGGGTCGCGAGGTCGGCTATGTCGGCGAGCTGCTGCCCGCCGTGGCCGACGCCGCCGACCTGCAGGGCCGCGTCGTCGTGGCCGAGCTCGACCTCGACCTCATCCTGCGGCTCGCGGGTGAGCGCGTGGTCGCCGCATCCCTCTCCAGCTACCCGGCCGCGACGCAGGACGTGTCGCTGGTCGTGGCCGCCGACCTTCCGGCGGCGACCGTGGGCTCGGCCCTGCGGGATGGTGCGGGGGAGCTGCTGGAGTCGCTGCGCCTCGTGGACGACTACCGCGGTACCGGCCTGCCCGACGGCACCAAGAGCCTCACGTTCGCGCTGCGCTTCCGCGCCCCCGACCGCACCCTGACGGCGGCCGAGGCGTCCGAGGCGAAGCTCGCCGGCGTGGCTGTAGCGGCCGAGCGCTTCGGGGCCCACATCCGCGACTGAATCGATCGATCGAACGGGCATGGTCATCAGACCGTGCCCGTTCGTCGTTCCGAGCTAGCGGGTGCCCCAGTTCCAGGACGGCCGATCGAACATGCCCTGGCCCTCGATACGGGTGCCGAATCCGTTCGACTCCAGCCGGACGAGGCGTGCCCCGGCGCGATCGAGGGCATCCGCGAGCGCGGCGGCATGAGTGACGACGATGACCTGCGTGCGCTGCGCCGCGTCGGCGATCAGCTCGGCCAGCGGCGAGAGCAGATCGGGGTGCAGGCTCGACTCCGGCTCGTTGAGCACGATCAGCGGAGCGGGACGTGCGGGCAGCAACGCGGCGCACAGCAGCAGGTACCGCAGCGTACCGTCGGACAGCTCGGTGGTCTCGAGTGGACGGAGCAGCCCGGGCTGACGCATCGTCAGCCGGAACTGCCCGTCGGCGGCCACCACCTCCACATGGGAACCGGGGAAGGCGCGCGACACCTCACGGTCGAGCGGCGCCCCGAAGCCCGACTCCTGGATTGTCGCCCAGACGGCGGCGAGGTGCTCCCCGGCGTGGTCGAGAGTCGTCGTGCGCGTCCCGATCCGGGGGAGTCGCGTGGGGGCATCCCGGTCCGTGCGGAATTGGTCGTAGAACCGCCAGGACGACAGCATCCGTCGCAGGTTCAGGAGTTCGGGTGCAGTATCGCCGTCCGCGAGGTCGGTGAGGATGCTCTCGTACGACGTGAGCGGCTGCATCAGGGTCCGCCACGCGGCATCCTTCACCCGCGTCGCCGCGCGCGTGCGCTCGATCAGCATGGTCGAGGGCTTCGCGATCTGACCGGCGAACACCCACTCCCGTTTGATCTCCGGGTCGCGTGCGAAGAGACTGCCCTGCGCGACCTGCGGCTGGCCGAGATCGAGGAGATACCCCAGCTCGTCCGTGGCGACGCCGAGCAGGATCGCCACGGGCTTCTTGCGCCGAGTGCCTTCCGCGCCCGGGCCTGTCGGTGTCTCAGGGCCCGCCCACAAGGCCGAGGGGTAGCCGCCCTCCTCAGCGATGGCCGCGACGACCCGACCTGTGCCGGCGGCGGACAGCAGTCGGAGGGCCCGGTAGAGGTTCGACTTGCCCGAGCCGTTCGGGCCCGTCACCACGGTCAGCGTGCCCAGGGGCAGGACGAGGTCGACGATCGAGCGGTAGCCGGCGACGGCGAGAGTGGTCAGCACGGGTTCATCCTTCCCGCCGGCGCCGACATCCGGCCGCGACGCTAGTCGATCCACCACTCCGTGGTCTGCGGCGAGTCCACGCCGTCCCAGCCGTCCCGGGTGGAGACGCACAGCAGCAGGGGGACTTTGCCCGTGAAGTTCATGCCCGTCGCCGCGCCGCGGGTGTCCAGGTAGCCTCCCTTCCAGTCGTCGCGCGCGTTCTGCAGGTGCAGCACCATCCGGCGCGCGATCTCGACGGTCTCGCTGCTGTCCGGGGAGAGCTGGAAGCGCCACTGGCCTGTGACGCCGGGGCGCTTGAGGTTCAGACCGCTGCAGTAGAGGTTGTCGTTGCACCCGGCGCGGCCGGTGTCCAGGAAGCCGACCCCGACGGACCGCAGCGTGAAGACGTCGTTGGTGAGCACGGGCTCTCCGAACTCCTTCCCCGTCGCCGATTCGATGACCCAGACCGACCCGAAGCCATCTCGCTGATGGTCGAGATGTCCGGGGTAGTCGGCCGTGGTGACCGCCTGGCTCTCCGGATTGGAGTCCAGATAGCCGCCGCGCCAGTCGTTCCAGCCGTTCTTCAGCCTGATGTTCTCGCCGTATGTGGTGACCATGCACGCGACCTTTCACTATCCGGTGAAAGTCACCGGGTGCTTCACCTTCTCAGGGCGCATGACGCGGTGTCTACCTCCGCCGTGAGCGAAAACGGATGCGACGGCGACGGTGAACTGATCGGATGACCCCATGACGGATGTCTTGATCCTCGGTGGGACCGGATGGTTGAGCGGGCACGTGGCTCGGGGGTGGATGGACGCGGGGGCACGCGTGACGTGCCTGGCGCGGGGAGGGCGGCCGGCGCCGGCCGGGGCGGAGCTCGTCGTCGCCGATCGCTCGGAGCCCGGTGCGTACAGCACCGTCGCCTCCCGCGACTGGGACGAGGTCGTCGACATCTCGTCCGACCCGGCCGTCGTCGAGTCCGCCGTCAGCGCGCTCGCCGCCCGGGCGCGACACTGGACCTACATCTCGACCGTCTCGGTCTACGCGGACGACGATGTCGCCGGCGCCGACGAGTCCGCGCGGCTCGCGCCCCCCGCCGAACCCGGGGACGAGTACGACTACAGCCGCGCGAAGGTCGCGGCCGAGGCATCCGTCCGCCGCGAGCTGGCCGATCGTGCCGCGATCATCCGGCCGGGGCTCATCGTCGGGGCGGGGGACCCCAGCGACCGATTCGGCTATTGGGTCTCGCGTTTCGCGCTCGCCGGCACCGAGCCCGTGCTCGCGCCGGACGTCGAGGGTCTCGGCGCGCAGGTGATCGACGTGCGCGATCTCGCCGCCTTCGTCATCGGCGTGGGGGAGAGGGGATGGGTCGGCACGGCCAACGCGGTGGGCGAACCGCTCACCCTGGCCCGCCTTCTCGCCGAAGCCGCGGATGCCGCGGGGTTCGGCGGACGGCTGGCCGAGGCATCCGACGACTGGCTTCTTGCCCACGAGGTCGCGCACTGGATGGGCCCGCGGTCGCTGCCGCTATGGCTGTCGCGCGACATGCCGGGCTTCGCGACCCGCTCGAACGCGCGCTACCTCGCGCAGGGCGGACGCTTGCGGCCGCTGCGCGAGACCCTCGAGTGGACCCTCGCCGACGAGCGCGACCGCGGCCTGGACCGCGAGCGGCGCAGCGGTATGAGCCGCGCCGAGGAGGAGGCGCTGCTCGCCGAGCTCGGCTGAGGCCCTCGCCCCGCCGGCGCGCTCGCGTGCCGAACTGCGGAGAGTGCGGGAGACACGCCGCGAAATTGGCCCGGCATCGCGGCGTGTCGCCGTTGTTCTCCGCCGTTGCGCACCCGTGGCAGACGGAGCGCCCGGCGCCGCCCGCCTGCCGACCTGGAAACGAGGCCCGGATTTGCGGATGCCGCGGCTCGGCGGCTATGGTCGGCCCATGCCTTCGGCCGTTCAGGTTCTCACGACGCCCCTCCCGGGTGTTGTTCCTGCGCGCCGACGTCTGGGCGGCCGCCGACTCTAGGCGACCCCGCGCTCCCTGCCGTTTCGGCGGGTCGAGCAGTCGGTGTCGCCTTTCCCGGACCGCGCACGAATGACCGTTGCGCGGCTGTTCGAGAACCGACCAGACCTTAAGGTGGAAAGCATGACCTATTCGGTCGCCGTCTCCGGCGCATCCGGCTACGCGGGAGGCGAGATCCTGCGGATTCTCGCCGCGCACCCGGACATCGAGATCCGCACAGTGACCGCGCACTCCAACGCCGGCCAGCCGCTCATCGCCCATCAGCCGCATCTGCGGTCGCTGGCGCACCTCACACTGCAGGAGACGACGCCCGAGATCCTCTCCGGGCACGACATCGTCTTCCTCGCCCTCCCGCACGGGCAGTCGGGGCAGTACACCGATGCGCTCGGCGACACCGCGCTCGTGATCGACGCCGGCGCGGACCACCGCCTCGAGTCCGTCGCCGACTGGGACGCGTTCTACGGCGGGGCGTTCCACGAGCCCTGGACGTACGGGGTCCCCGAACTCCTGGTGGACGGGGTCAAGCAGCGCGAACGGCTGGTCGGGGCATCCCGGATCGCCGCTCCCGGCTGCAACGCGTCGACGGTGAGCCTCAGCCTTGCGCCCGGCGTCGCCGCCGGTGTCATCGATCCGACCGACATCGTCAGCGTCCTGGCCGTCGGCCCCAGCGGTGCCGGCAAGAGCCTCAAGCAGAGCCTGCTGGCCAGCGAGATCCTCGGGACGGCGAACCCGTACTCCGTGGGCGGCACGCACCGGCACATCCCCGAGATCCAGCAGGCGTTGCGCGGCGCGCTCCCCGGAGCCGACCCGCGCATCTCCTTCACCCCCGTGCTCGTGCCGATGTCACGCGGCATCCTCGCCACCTCGACCGCGCCGATCGCCAACGGTGCGACGGATGCCGAGATCCGGGCCGCGTGGGAGTCCGTGTACGGCGACGAGACGTTCGTCCAGGTGCTGCCCGAGGGACACTTCCCCCGCACGGCGGACGTCCTCGGCGCCAACACCGCGCTGCTCGGCCTCGCGATCGACCGGCCCGCGAATCGCGTCGTCGTGGTCGCCGCGGTCGACAACCTCGTCAAGGGCACCGCGGGTGCCGCCATCCAATCCATGAACATCGCGCTGGGTCTTCCCGAAGGCCGCGCCCTCACCGTGAACGGAGTCGCGCCGTGAGTGTCACCGCGCCCCAGGGATTCGAGGCGGCCGGCGTCGCCGTCGGCCTCAAGAGCACCGGCAAGCCCGATGTGGCGGTGGTCGTCAACCGGGGCCCGCTCAAGGTCGGCGCCGCCGTCTTCACGAGCAACCGCGCCAAGGCCAACCCCATCATCTGGTCGCAGCAGGCGATCCAGGACGGCGTCGTCGAGGCGATCGTCCTGAACTCCGGAGGGGCCAACTGCTTCACCGGCACGTTCGGCTTCCAGACCACGCACCAGACCGCGGAGAAGGCGGCCGAACTGCTCGGCGTCAGCGCCGGCGATGTCCTGGTGTGCTCGACCGGCCTCATCGGCACCGGCGACGAGGTGTTCCGCAGCAAGGTCCTGACCGGCGTCGAAGAAGGCATCGCCGGGCTCAGCGCCGACGGCGGTGACGCGGCATCCTTCGCCATCATGACGACCGACTCGGTCAACAAGACCGCGGTCTTCACGGGCGAGGGCTGGAGCATCGGTGGCATGGCGAAGGGCGCCGGGATGCTGGCGCCCGGCCTCGCCACGATGCTCGTGGTGGTCACCACCGACGCCGTTCTCGACGCGTCGGAGGCCGACGCGGCCTTGCGCGAAGCGACCCGAGTCAGCTTCGATCGGCTCGACTCGGACGGCTGCATGTCGACCAACGACCAGGTGTCGCTGCTCGTCTCCGGCGCCTCCGGCGTGCATCCCGACGCCGCCGCGTTCGCTGCCGGCCTGACCGCCGTGTGCAGCGAGCTCGCCCGCAAGCTGCAGGGCGACGCCGAGGGCGCGAGCCACGACATCACCATCGAGGTGCGCAACGCGGCCGCCGAAGCCGATGCCGTCGAGGTCGGTCGTTCGGTCGCGCGCAACAACCTGTTCAAGGCCGCGATCTTCGGCAACGACCCGAACTGGGGTCGCGTGCTGGCCGCGATCGGCACCACCGAGGCCGCCTTCGACCCGTACGACGTCGATGTCTGGATGAACGGCGTCCGCGTCTGCACGGCCGGGGGACCGGACCGCCCACGGGAAGAGGTGGATCTCGCCCCGCGTGCGACGCACCTCGTGATCGACCTCAAGGTCGGCACGGCCACGGCGACCATCCTCACCAATGACCTCACCCACGACTACGTCCACGAGAACAGCGCCTACGCCTCATGACAGACATCGACCTCCAGGACACCGATCCTGACGAAGCGAGCCGGAACGCCGCGACCCTCATCGAGTCGCTGCCCTGGCTGCGCGAGTTCCGCGAGCAGATCGTCGTGATCAAGTACGGCGGCAACGCCATGATCAGCGACGAGCTGCAGGACGCGTTCGCTGCCGACATCGCGTACCTCCGGTACGTCGGCGTCTATCCCGTCGTCGTACACGGCGGCGGGCCGCAGATCTCCTCGATGCTGGATCGCCTGGCGATCCCGAGCGAGTTCAAGGGCGGCTACCGCGTCACCAGCACCGAGGCCATCTCGGTGGTGCGCATGGTGCTGACCGGCCAGATCAACCCCCAGCTCGTGGCGAAGATCAACGCCCACGGGCCGCTCGCGACCGGCCTGTCCGGCGAGGACGCCGGCCTGTTCGGCGGCCGTCGCCGCGGGGTCGTCGTCGATGGGGTCGAGCACGACCTCGGTCGCGTCGGCGACGTCGTCGAGGTCGATCCGCAGCCCATCCACGACCAGCTCGCGGCAGGCCGCATCCCGGTCGTCTCCAGCATCGCGCCGGACCTGGATCACCCCGGCAACTCGCTCAACGTGAACGCGGATGCCGCGGCCGCCGCGCTCGCCATCGCCCTCGGCGCCGCGAAGCTCGTGGTGCTCACGGACGTCGCCGGTCTGTACGCGGACTGGCCGAACCGGGAGTCGCTCGTCTCGCATCTGACCTCCACCGAGCTGCGCGCCATGATGCCGCGCCTCGAGTCGGGCATGATCCCGAAGATGCAGGCCTGCCTGGACGCCGTGGACGGCGGCGTGCCGACCGCGGCGATCATCGACGGACGGGTGCCGCACTCGGTGCTCGTCGAAATCTTCACCAGCAAGGGAATCGGAACAGAGGTAGTGGCATGAACGCGTGGCGGGATGACGCCGGACGGGATCTGGTGCGGAGCTTCGGCCCGCGGATGGAGATGTTCGTCCGCGGTGAAGGCGCCTACCTCTGGGACGACCAGGGCCGTCGCTACCTCGACTTCCTGGCAGGGATCGCCGTGAACTCGCTCGGGCACGCGCACCCGGTCTTCGTCGAGGCGATCGCCACACAGGCGGCCACCCTGGCGCACGTGTCGAACTACTTCGCCACGCCGCCGCAGCTCGAGCTCGCCGCGCGCCTGAAGCGTCTCGCGGGCACGGGGGAGTCCGGCCGCGTCTACTTCGGCAACTCCGGCGCCGAGGCGAACGAGGCGGCATTCAAGCTCGCCCGCCTGCACGGCGGCACCGAGCGCCCCCGCATCCTCGCGCTGACCAACGCCTTCCACGGCCGCACGATGGGCACGCTCGCCCTCACCGGCAAGCCCGCCATGCAGGAGCCGTTCCTGCCGATGGTGCCCGGTGTCGAGTTCATCGACTCGACCATCGAGGCGCTGGAGGCGGCGCTCGACGACCGCGTCGCTGCGCTGTTCGTGGAGCCCATCAAGGGCGAGGCCGGCGTCGTCGAGCTTCCCGCGGGCTACCTGCAGACTGCGCGCGCGCTCACCGAGAAGCACGGCGCACTCCTGATCCTGGACGAGATCCAGACCGGTGCGGGCCGTACCGGTGAATGGTTCGCCTTCCAGCACGCCGGCATCACGCCGGATGCCATCACCCTCGCCAAGGGCATCGGCGGCGGGTTCCCCATCGGGGCGCTCGTCACCTTCGGCGCGGCCAGCGAGCTGTTCTACCCGGGCACGCACGGCTCGACCTTCGGCGGCAACGCCCTGGGCACCGCCGTCTCCAGTGCGGTCCTCGCCGAGATCGAGGGCTCGGGACTCGTGCAGAACGCCGCCGATCGCGGTGCCCAGCTGCGCGAGGCGATCGAGGCGATCGGCTCCCCGCTGATCGACGGATGCCGCGGCCAGGGCCTGCTCATCGGCGTCGGGTTGTCCCAGCCCGTCGCCAAGGCGCTCGTGGAGGCCGCGCAGGATCACGGCCTCATCGTCAACGCCCCCAACGACGAGACCATCCGCCTCGTCCCCGCCCTCAACATCGGCGACGTAGAGATCGACGAGTTCATCCAGTTGTTCACTGCGGCGCTTGCCGCGGTCGAGGCCGCTCTGCCGGCCACCCAGGAGGTTTCCGCATGACCCGTCACCTGCTGCGCGACGACGATCTGACGGCTGCCGAGCAGTCCGAGATCCTCGACCTCGCGATCGAGCTGAAGAAGGACCGCTGGGCAGACAAGAGCCTCGCCGGGCCCCAGACGGTCGCGGTGATCTTCGACAAGTCCTCGACCCGCACCCGCGTCTCGTTCGCCGTCGGCATCGCCGATCTCGGCGGGACCCCGCTGATCATCTCGACGGCCAACAGCCAGCTCGGCGGCAAGGAGACCCCGGCCGACACTGCCCGGGTGCTCGAGCGCCAGGTGGCCGCGATCGTGTGGCGCACGTACGCGCAGGCCGGTCTCGAGGAGATGGCCGCGGGCACCCGCGTGCCGGTGGTCAACGCACTGAGCGATGACTTCCACCCGTGTCAGCTGCTGGCCGACCTGCTCACGATCCGCGAGCACAAGGGCGAGCTCAAGGGCCTGACCCTCGCGTTCTTCGGCGACGGCCGCAGCAACATGGCGCACTCGTACATGCTCGCCGGTGTGACCGCCGGCATGCACGTGCGCGTGGCGTCGCCCGAGGACTATGCACCGCGTGAAGACGTCGTCGCCGACGCCGACCGTCGTGCCGCCGACACCGGGGGATCGGTCACGCTGCACACCGACGCCCTGGAGGCCGCGGCCGGCGCCGACATCATCGTGACCGACACCTGGGTGTCGATGGGCAAGGAGGAGGAGAAGCTCGCGCGCCTCCGCGACCTCGGTGCCTACAAGGTCACCCAGGAGACCATGTCGCTCGCCAAGCCCGATGCGATCTTCATCCACTGCCTCCCCGCCGACCGCGGGTACGAGGTCGACGCCGAGGTCATCGACGGCCCGCAGAGCGTGGTCTGGGACGAAGCGGAGAACCGGTTGCACGCGCAGAAGGCGCTGCTGGTGTGGCTGCTGCGGCAGGGCTGAGTACACACCTCACGACGCGCTGGGACCGGTTGAACGGTCCCAGCCGCGTCGCGGGCATCGACCTGGCCCGCGGTCTCGCGGTGGTGGGGATGTTTGCGGCGCACCTGCTCTGGATCGAAGAATTCGACGTGACGGATGCCGCCACCTGGCTGGGCATCGTGCACGGGCGTTCGTCGATCCTCTTCGCCACCCTCGCCGGTGTGTCCATCGGACTGGTCACGGGCGGACGGACGCCGCTGACCGGCGCACCCGGGCATGTCGCGCGCGGGCGTCTCGCGGTACGCGCAGGCCTGTTGTGGGTACTCGGCCTGCTTCTCATCGCGACCGGCGTACCCGTGTATGTCATCCTCCCCGCGTACGCGATCCTGTTCCTGTTGGCACTTCCGCTGACGCCGTTGGGTGCGCGCGTCCTGCTGATGATCGCTGCGGCCCTCGCGATCGTGATGCCGTTCTTCTACGTCTGGCTCGACGGGCTGCTGTGGAGCTTCAGCGAGGGAGCGCTCATCGATGCGTCGATCGGCTGGCACTACCCCTTCCCTGTGTGGCTCGCCTTCGTCGTGGCAGGGATGGGGCTCGCACGTCTCGGCATCCGGGATGTGCGCGTGCAGTTCGGGGCTCTCGTGGTCGGTGCCGGACTCGCGATCCTCGGTTACGGGCTCGCGTTCCTCACGGGCGCGGACACCTCGGGCGAGCCGGCGTCCTACTGGGAGGCCATCTGGACCGCCCGTTCGCACTCCAGCGGACTGCTCGAGGTGATCGGTTCGGGAGGGTTCGCGATCGGAGTCATCGGCGCGTGCCTGCTGCTGTGCCGCACGGTCGTGACCTGGGTCGTGCTCCCGATACGCGCCGTCGGTTCCATGCCGCTGACCGCGTACACGGTGCAGATCCTGGCGTGGGCCGTCGCGGCGATCGTCGTCCTCGGCGACCCCACCGATCTCGTCGGCTTCCGTGATCTCGCACCCTTCTGGCCGCTCACTCTGCTGACCATCGCGGGGTGCACCGCGTGGGCGCTGCTGATCGGCCGCGGGCCGCTGGAATGGGCCCTGGACAAGGCCGCGCGGTTCGTCGTACCGAGTCGGACGAGGCGAATTCCGCAATGACCGCATCGATAGGCTGGAACACGTGAGCGATACGAAGAACGACGGGACCAACGAAGGCGCACTCTGGGGAGCCCGGTTCGCGTCCGGACCCTCGCCCGAACTGGTGGCGCTGAGCCGCTCGACGCATTTCGACTGGGCGCTCGCGCTGTACGACATCGCCGGATCGCACGCGCACGCCAAGGCGCTCGCCGCGGCCGGCTACCTCACGCCCGATGAGGAGACCCGCATGCACGCGGGCCTCGACACCCTCGCCGCGCGCATCACCGACGGCTCGCTGCAGCCCTCGCCCAGCGACGAGGACGTGCACGGCGCGCTCGAGCAGGCGCTGATCGCGACGGTCGGACCCGAACTGGGCGGCAAGCTCCGCGCCGGGCGCAGTCGCAATGACCAGATCGCCACCCTGGTGCGCATGTATCTCCTGGACCACTCCCGCACCATCGCCCGCGACATCCTCCGCCTCATCGACGCGATCGTCGCGCAGGCCGAGGCGCACGCCCTGGCGATCATGCCGGGTCGTACGCACCTGCAGCACGCGCAGCCGGTGCTGCTCGCCCACCACCTTCAGGCCCACGCGTGGCCGCTGGTGCGCGACCTGGAGCGGCTCCGCGACTGGAGTGCACGGGCATCCGTCTCGCCGTACGGCGGGGGAGCGCTCGCCGGATCGACCCTCGGGCTCGACCCCCAGCTCGTCGCCCGCGAACTGGGCCTGGCCCGTCCGTCGGAGAACTCCATCGACGGCACCGCCGCGCGCGACGTCGTGGCCGAGTTCGCGTTCATCGCGGCGCAGGTGGGCATCGACCTGTCCCGCTTCGCCGAGGAGATCATCCTCTGGAACACGCGGGAGTTCGGCTTCGTCACCCTGCACGACGGGTACTCGACCGGCTCGAGCATCATGCCGCAGAAAAAGAACCCCGACATCGCCGAGCTCGCACGCGGGAAGTCCGGGCGACTGATCGGCAACCTCGCGGGCCTGCTCGCGACACTCAAGGGCCTTCCGCTCGCGTACAACCGCGACCTGCAGGAGGACAAGGAGCCGGTGTTCGACTCCATCGCCACGCTCGAGGTGCTCCTGCCGGCGTTCACCGGCATGGTCGCCACGCTGCGCTTCGACACCGAACGGATGGCGGAGCTCGCACCGCAGGGCTTCAGCCTCGCAACGGATGTGGCCGAGTGGCTCGTGAAGACCGGTGTGCCGTTCCGCGACGCCCACGAGGCGTCGGGTCGTCTCGTGCAACTGTGCGAGGAGAGCGGCATCGAGCTGTCGGAGGTGACCGACGAGATGCTCGCCGCCGCCTCGCCGAATCTGTCGCCCGATGTACGCGAAGTGCTGACCATCGAGGGATCGGTCGCCAGTCGCGCCGGTGTCGGCGGCACCGCCCCGGTGCGCGTCGCCGAGCAGCGCGCCGAACTCGTGGCGCGCTCCCAGACGGTGGCGCACGCTCTCGGCCTTTAGCCGCGCGCGAGATCACGCTGAAACATAAGCGAAAGGCTTATCTTTCTAAAACATAAGCGCTATGCTTATGTGATGCCGGTATCAGTGACGCTCGACATGGTCGGTTCGCGGCGGTTGCCCGACCGACCCGCTGCACAGCACGCCCTGGACGCGGCGATCGCCCGCGTCGAGAGCGATCTGCCGCTCGCGGTCCGTCCCCTGGCTCCCACGGTCGGCGATGAGCAGCAGGGGATCTACCCGCACCTCGACGCCGCGCTGGCGTCGCTGCTGCTGCTGCAGCTGGCGTTGCCGGAGGGCGTCGAATGCCGCTTCGGGCTGGGGATCGGCGCGGTCGGCGTCGTGCCGTCCTCCTCGGGAGGGATCCCCGACGGTCCGGGATGGTGGGCGGCACGTGCGGCGATCGACCGCGTGCACGCGCTCGAACAGCGTGCGGTGCCGAGCGCGCGGACCTGGGTCGTGGCGCACGCCGACGAGCCGCCGCTCGCTCATGAGTCGGCGCGACAGGCGAACGCGTACCTGCTCGCGCGGGATCAGCTCGTCGGCGCGATGAGCGAACGCGCCCGACGGCTGACGTACGGGCGCTGCCTCGGCGTCACGCAGCGCACGCTCGCGGAGGAGGAGGGCATCACCCAGTCCGCGGTGTCCCAGACTCTGGCGAACTCGGGCTCGTCGGCGATCGTCGAAGGATTCCGGCTCCTCCGCGTCGCGCCCGAGGACTGACGGCTACCAGATCGCGAGTCGGACCAGCGCCGCCACGGCGCACGCCCAGAGCAGGCTCGCCAGGGTGCCGATGATGAACCGCTCGCGCGCCTCGGCGGAGTCGAGTTCCGAGAAGCGACCGATGCCCTTGACCGCCACGACGACGGCCAGTGCTTCAGGGAAGCCCGCGACGATCGCGACGACGGCGGCGAGGCGCTCGAGGTAGCCGATGGTCGTGCCGCCGCGCATCACCGTATGGGATGCGGCGGTCGGGGCATCCGTTCCGTCTGCGGTCGCGGTCGCGGTCGCGGGCTCGGGATCGCGGATGACGATGCCGCCGTCGAGGGTCTCGCGCACGCGACCGTGCGTGGCGATCTCCAGAACGCGGCGGGTGACCGGGTTACCACCGAGGACGCCGACGGCGATGCCGAGGAGTGCGACGATCAGGCCCATGATGGTCGGCACGTTCACCGGTGACACGATCACGACGGTCAGCATCAGCACCAGCAGACCCGTGGCGATGATGAGCGGAACAGTGGTGGGCTTGCGCATACTGACGATGATCAGCACCAGCACGCCGAGCAGCGCGAGGAACAGGAAGATCGACAGGAATGCGGTGACCAGGGCGTCGGTCGTCACGATCATCCCGTCAGTCTGGCACGGGCGCCGGACAGCACCCGGAGCGCGCGCGGGGTCGCGCGCGGAAGGAGGGGACGGTCGGCCGCTGATAGCCTGGCACGCGTGTCAACCAACGCAGTGATCCCCACCGCGCCAGCCAACGACCCCACGTTCGAGAACGTGTGGGACGAGATCGTCTGGCGCGGGCTCGTGCATGTCTCCACCGACCAGGACGCCCTGCGCGACCTGCTGGCAGGGCCGCCGATCACGTATTACTGCGGTTTCGACCCGACCGCGCCGAGCCTGCACCTTGGCAACCTCGTGCAGCTGCTGCTGATGCGCCGACTCCAGCTCGCGGGCCACAAGCCGCTCGGTCTCGTCGGCGGCTCGACGGGCCTCATCGGCGACCCGCGGCCGACCGCCGAGCGCACGCTGAACGATCGCGAGACCGTCGTCGAGTGGGTCGGATACCTGCGCGCCCAGGTCGAGCGCTTCCTGAGCTTCGACGGCGACAACGCGGCGCGGATGGTGAACAACCTCGACTGGACCGCGCCGATGAGCGCGATCGACTTCCTGCGCGAGATCGGCAAGCACTACCGGGTCGGCACGATGCTGAAGAAGGATGCCGTCAGCACACGGCTCAATTCGGAAGAAGGCATCAGCTACACCGAGTTCAGCTACCAGATCCTGCAGGGACTGGACTACCGCGAACTCTTCCTGAGTTACGGCTGCGTCCTGCAGACCGGCGGCAGCGACCAGTGGGGCAACCTCATCAGCGGTGTGGACCTCATCCGTCGCGCCGAGGGTGCGAGCGTGCACGCGATCGGCACGCCGCTGATCACCAACAGCGACGGCACGAAGTTCGGCAAGAGCGAGGGCAACGCCATCTGGCTCGACCCCGCGATGTGCAGCCCGTACCGGATGTACCAGTTCTGGCTCAACACCGACGACGGCGACGTCATCACGCGGCTCAAGGTCTTCACCTTCCTGACGCGCGACGAGATCGAAGAGTACGAGCGGCTGGTCGAGGCCGAGCCGTTCCGCCGCGAGGCGCAGCGCCGACTCGCGCTCGAAGTGACCGCGACGGTGCACGGAGCGGATGCCACTGCCGCCGTGATCGCGGCATCCGATGCCCTCTTCGGCCAAGGCGATCTCACGTCGCTGGATGCGGATGTCCTGCGCAGCGCGCTGGACGAGCTGCCGAATGCCGAAGTCTCCCGAGAGACCACCGTCGTGCAGGCGCTCGTCGAGACCGGCCTGTCGACGAGCCTGTCCGACGCCCGCCGGGCGATCAGCCAGGGCGGCGTGTCGCTCGACGGAGTACGGATCGAGGACGAGGGCGCTCTGGTGACGGGCGGCCTGCCCGGCGGAGTGTCCGTGCTGCGTCGGGGCAAGAAGACCCTCGCGGGACTGTTCGTCACGAACTGACCCGTCCGCGCCGATGCCGTTCACGCCCAGTCACGCCGTCGTCGCGCTGCCGTTCATCCGCACGCCGCTGATTCCGGCGGCGATCGCGATCGGCGCGATGACGCCCGACCTCCCGCTGTTCGTGCGGGGGATCGGGCTCGACTACGACCGCACGCACGCGTTCGCATGGCTCCCGGCGACGATCCTGGTCGCGCTCGTGCTGCTCCTGGTCTGGCGCTGCGTGCTGCGTCCGGCCACCCGTGAGCTCGCGCCGCGGTCACTCGCCGCGCGCCTGCCCGGTGAGTGGGACGGATCCGCCGCCGCGGCCGCGCGGGAGACCTTCGCGATGGCCGAAACGCCGCCGCGCGCGTCGTGGCGCGGCATGCTGCTCGTGCTCGTTTCGCTCGCCATCGGCATCGCGACGCACATCGTGTGGGATCTGTTCACCCACGAGGGGCGGTGGGGATCGGAGGTCCTCCCGATCCTCGACGAGCACTGGGGCCCGCTGACCGGCTACAAATGGCTGCAGCACGGGTCGAGCGCGATCGGGCTGATCATCATCGCGATCTGGGCGGCGCTGTGGCTGAGTCGCCGTCCCGGCGGTGGCATCCGCCGCGTTCTTCCGTCCGTCGTGCGGTGGAGCTGGTGGCTGTCGCTGCCGGTGCTGCTGATCGGCGCGTGGATCTGGGGGATGGCCGCATACGGCCCGTTCACCGCCGAATGGACGATTCCGCATCTGGCATATCGCGTGCTGCCGCCCGCGTGCGCGGTGTGGGGAGTGCTCACCCTGGCTCTCTGCGTCGTGGTGCAGGTCGTGCGCCGGCGCGGGGCGGCCGGTCAGAGCCATTCGGCGTCGTCGCGCCCCCACCGTCCGGGCGCTGAGTAGCGCAACGGCTTCCCTCCCAGGCTGAGCGCGGGGGCAGCCGTGGTGAGCCGGACGCCGTCGACATCGAAGTGCTGCAGGTGAGCGGCGGATTCGATGGGCGCGACGGATGCCGGCTCGTCGGTACGTGGCATCCCGAGCAGCTCGGCGGCGATGCGGCGGAGCGAGGTCTCGGCGAGCCACGTGCCGCCGGTCGTCGCCTGCCGTCGCAGCAGTTCCATGACGGCGGCGGCCAGCAGATACCCCGCAGTGTGGTCGAGCGCCTGCGCGGGCAGTGCGCCCGGAGTCTCGCCGTCGATCGACTCGATCCAGGCGATGCCGCTCGCCGCCTGCACCAGGCTGTCGAATCCGCGACGATCAGCGGATGCCGCGTCGAACCCCCACGCGGAGAGTCGTGCCACGACGAGGCCCGGATGCCGATCGGCAAGCTGCGCGGGGGAGAGCCCCCGCGCATCCAGTGCCCGTGGCCGGTAGCCGAGCACGACGACGTCCGCATCGTCGAGTAACCGGTGCAGGTGCTCTGGCTCACCACCGATGTCGAGCAGCGCCGAGGTCTTGCCGTGCCCGGTGTCGAAGTGCTGCCACTCGGGCTCGGCCATTCCGGGCGGGTCGATGCGCAGCACCTCGGCGCCCAGCAGCGCGAGGGTGCGGGTGGCGACCGGGCCCGCGATCACCCGCGTGAGATCCAGGACACGGACGCCGTGCAAGAGGAGGCCCTCGGATGCGCGGGGGCGCACCCGAGCCGCGGCAGGTCCGATCTGGCCGAGGCGCACAAGGGGCGTCTCGC
Source organism: Microbacterium sp. Root61 (assembly GCF_001427525.1). Taxonomy (NCBI): domain Bacteria; kingdom Bacillati; phylum Actinomycetota; class Actinomycetes; order Micrococcales; family Microbacteriaceae; genus Microbacterium; species Microbacterium sp. Root61. The sequence continues at coordinate 511,043 of NZ_LMGU01000002.1, forward strand.
GCAGGGAGGCGTCGACGGCCGGCCGCTCGCGCTCGACCGTGACGCACAGCCCTCCGGCAGCGGAGACCTCATGCGCGGATGCCGTGGACGGGCGGGCAGCGAGCACTTGGGCGAGTTCCCCTCGATCGGCGTCGGCGGGCAGTCCCAGTGCACCGCGCAGCGCGGCTGCGTGGTGGGGATAGTTCGCGTGGGTGCGCACCCATCCGTCGGATGTGCGGAAGAAGCCGGACATCGGCGACCACACATCGGGGGCAGCATCATCGATGCGCAGATACCGGTCACTCGAGTAGGCGACGGCGATGCGCGTCGGATCCAGCCCGACGAGCGTGGTCGGTTCCTCGGCCGCGGCCAGGGAGGCCGCGGCGACACCGGCCCAGGCGAGCTCCGCTGTGGCGGTGCGGGACGCGAGGGGGACTGGGCCGGCACTCCCTGGGACGTGCACAGGAGAGTGACCGAGGTCGCTCTGGATTCGCGCGAGTGTCGAATCGAAACGGGGGTCATCTGCCATGCGCCAGACGATACGCCCTGGCCCTTGCGCGGGCATGTTTCTGCGTGTCGGCGAAGGGGTGAGGGGGTGCGACACGCCCGGGGTGTGCGGCCGATTTGCGAGGTGGTCGGGATCCACGTAAATTCTTACTTGTTCGCCCCACAGGGATGCGGAGAGGCCGAGAGCCTCACCCCCCTCAAGCGGAAAACTAACCCCCCTTTCTGGTCCGGCTTCGGTCGTGATGTGATGGGGAGCAGTCTCTGAGACTGCGTGGGGGATTGCCTCTCTTCTGAGTGGTTTCGAGCTTCGGTTCGAGCCGGGAAGATGCCGGCGCGTCGATTTGACGGGTCAGGCCGGAGGGGCTAAGATAGAGAAGTTGCCCTGCGGGTGGAGCTGAGAAGCCGAACAGCAGGAGCATCCGATCCTTGAGAACTCAACAGCGTGCACTTGTCAAAT